>NC_020291.1:152500-452500 GCF_000340885.1 Clostridium saccharoperbutylacetonicum N1-4(HMT)
TACCACTATCATCGTTAATATCGAGGGTGTGACGGAGAAGGATAGGATGTGCTAGCTATTGGATGCTAGTCTAAGCGTTTAGGGAGTTGGGATTGGCAAATCCGTTCCAACAATTCTGAGGCGTGATGGGGAAGGTTCTACGGAACCGAAGTATCTGATTCCATGCTTCCAAGAAAAGCATCTAGAGAGAGAAGTAGTGCCCGTACCGCAAACCGACACAGGTAGATGAGGAGAGAATCCTAAGGCCGACGGAAGAATTGCAGTTAAGGAACTAGGCAAATTGACCCCGTAACTTCGGGAGAAGGGGTGCCTGCGAAAGCAGGTCGCAGAGAATAGGCACAAGCAACTGTTTAACAAAAACACAGGTCTCTGCTAAAGCGAAAGCTGATGTATAGGGGCTGACGCCTGCCCGGTGCTGGAAGGTTAAGGGGAATACTTAGCAGTAATGCGAAGGTATGAACTTAAGCCCCAGTAAACGGCGGCCGTAACTATAACGGTCCTAAGGTAGCGAAATTCCTTGTCAGGTAAGTTCTGACCCGCACGAATGGCGTAATGACTTGTGCACTGTCTCAACTGCAAATCCGGCGAAGTTGTAGTGCGAGTGAAGATGCTCGCTACCCGCGATTGGACGGAAAGACCCCGTAGAGCTTTACTGTAGCTTAGCATTGAATTTCGGTATTGTCTGTACAGGATAGGTGGGAGACTGGGAAACTAGGGCGTCAGCTTTAGTGGAGTCGTTGTTGGGATACCACCCTGATAGTATTGAAGTTCTAACTGGATGCCATGAAACTGGTGACAGGACATTGTTAGGTGGGCAGTTTGACTGGGGCGGTCGCCTCCTAAAATGTAACGGAGGCGCCCAAAGGTTCCCTCAGAACGGTCGGAAATCGTTCGAAGAGTGCAAAGGCAGAAGGGAGCCTGACTGCGACACCTACAAGTGGAGCAGGGACGAAAGTCGGGCTTAGTGATCCGGTGGTACCTCGTGGGAGGGCCATCGCTCAACGGATAAAAGCTACCTCGGGGATAACAGGCTGATCTCCCCCAAGAGTTCACATCGACGGGGAGGTTTGGCACCTCGATGTCGGCTCGTCGCATCCTGGGGCTGAAGTAGGTCCCAAGGGTTGGGCTGTTCGCCCATTAAAGCGGCACGCGAGCTGGGTTCAGAACGTCGTGAGACAGTTCGGTCCCTATCCGTCGCGGGCGTAGGAAATTTGAGAGGAGCTGTCCTTAGTACGAGAGGACCGGGATGGACTGACCTATGGTGTACCAGTTGTTTCGCCAGAAGCATAGCTGGGTAGCTAAGTCGGGAAGGGATAAACGCTGAAAGCATCTAAGTGTGAAGCCCCCCTCAAGATGAGATTTCCCATAGCATAAGCTAGTAAGACCCCTTGAAGACTACAAGGTTGATAGGTCAGAGGTGTAAGTATGGTAACATATTTAGCTGACTGATACTAATAGGTCGAGGGCTTGACCAATAAGTTAAGTTGTAAAAAATACATTAATAATTATATGCAATTTTGAAAGAACATATCTTTCAAAAAACTGTTAACTGAATAAATCTCGTGATGATGGCATAGAGGTGACACTCCTTCCCATTCCGAACAGGAAAGTTAAGGTCTATAACGCTGATGGTACTGCATGGGAGACTGTGTGGGAGAGTAGGAAGTTGCGAGGTAAGATGGCTCGATAGCTCAGTCGGTAGAGCAGAGGACTGAAAATCCTCGTGTCACTGGTTCGATTCCAGTTCGAGCCACCATAATGGCGCTATAGCCAAGTGGTAAGGCAGAGGTCTGCAAAACCTTTATTCCCCAGTTCAAATCTGGGTGGCGCCTCCAAATTGTAAAAATAGCTTATATACTAACTTAAAAGAGTAGTATATAAGTTATTTTTTTGTTTCTGAAATAATAAATAGGACTCATAGTTAAAGCCATATGAATTTTACTTTCATATGGCTTTCTGCAAAATAAATTATATAGTATGTACTGTATTGAAAAATTCAGTTTTAACTTCTTTGAGTAATGATTCATTTTCTATTAAATCTATAGCAGTTAGTACAAGAGAAGTAGCAACAATATCACATTGTTTTAAAGCAAAAGTAGAAATAGTAGCTTTAGCAAACTCAATACTACCATATTTAATGGTCGTATCATTTATTATGGAGATATATGGATGTATGCAAGGAACTTTATGGCTTACATCACCAATGCTCAGTCCAGCATAAATATCTCGTGGTGGGTTTATGTTTATTATTCCACTTTCTTTTAAGTTATGACTAAATAATCGGTTTAATGTGCGATTTGTTACGAGTTCTTTATTAGGATACTCGTATAAGAAGAATTTGTTAGGAATATTCATAAGTTTAGTTACTATTCTGGCTATTTCTATTATCTTATTATGTGCATAGTTGGCTGTTGCTGTATTAGATGCTCTAATACATAATTTAATTTCAGTTTCCGATGGCAATAGTAAAGTTGTATATCCATTGTTTGAGATGACTGTATTTATATCTAAATTATCAGGAAATTCTTTTTTTATAGAGTTTAAAATATTAATAGTTAAAAGAGCAGCATCTAAAGATGTATATGAATCTTTATTTAGAAATGTCAATTTATTTTTACTCAGAAATTTCAGTCCTAATGGAATAATGGCCGATGAAGAGCCACTTTCACAGGTAGAAGTATCAGGATGTACTAACATTACAACATCTATATCATCAAATACACCTTGTTTAACCATAATTCCTTTAGTTCCACCAAGGTATTCGCCAGGACATCCAATTAAAATTACAGAACCTCCAATATCATTAATGATATTTCCTAAAGCTAAAGTAGCTGCAACAGACATCGCTGTAACCATATTATGTCCAGTAATATGACCTTCATTTTCTATTGAATCATATTCGCAGAGGTAACATATTTTGGGATGTCCTTTTCCTTTTTTTGCAATAAAAGCATTTTTTATATTTAAGAAATTTTTTTCTATTTGAAAATTATATTTATCTAACAAATCGCAAATATAGTTAGAAGCTTTTACTTCATTGTAACTACTTTCTGGGTGCTTATATAAGTAGCTGCACAAGTTTCTAATATCTTCATTGCATGTAGAGAGAAAAGAAATAATCTTTTGTTTCATAAACTTAAATTTTTTTACTTAACACAAACAAAATAAAACTAATAGACTATATGTAATATATAGATTTAACTATGTTTGTAGTAAAATCTCCTTTCATAATATTATTTTATTGATAGAGTGAAATATTATTTTTATTAATTATTAGTATTACCAAAAAGTAAAAAAATATTTGTTTAGATATTTTTAGTAGATATGTTTGTATTAAAGGCGTTTAATTTGTTAATAATTTTATAATATCAATGAAATTAGGAGGATAGAGTTATGAAAATTTTAAATAACTTATGTTTTATGTGTGGAGAAAGCACTAGTGATGGTATAATATTAAATGGAGAAAAGATTTGTAAGGCTTGTGAGGATAAAATTGTGAATATAACGCCGAAAAATTTGAATTATGATACTTATAAAGATCAAATTAAAATAATTTTGTTTAATCAACAAGTTTAAATCAAACTATTCTCAGATCAATATTCTTGAGAATGAGGTATTTGTTATGAAAAAAGGTTTATTTATAGTTTTTGAAGGGGGAGAAGGCTCTGGAAAAACAACAGCAATAGAAGAAGTATATAAATGGCTTATTGAGGAAGGAATAAAGTGCATACAAACAAGAGAACCTGGTGGCATTAAAATATCTGAACAAATAAGACAAGTTATATTAAACAAAGAAAATGTGATGATGGAAGCTCGAACAGAAGCATTACTATATGCCGCTGCAAGAAGACAGCATCTTGTAGAAAAAGTAATACCTGCCTTAGAAAAAGGAGTAATAGTACTTTGTGATAGATTCATAGATTCTTCATTAGCGTATCAAGGTTATGCAAGAAACTTAGGAATTGAAGAAGTCATGAGCATAAATAAATTCGCTATTGGAGAATATATGCCTGATATATCTATATTATTTGATCTTGATCCTAAAATTGGATTGGAAAGAATAAGCAATAATAATTCCAGAGAAATTAATAGATTGGATTTAGAAGAATTAGATTTTCATCAGAAGGTTAGAGATGGGTATAATATTGTTTATGAAAGAAATAAGGATAGAATCATAAAAATTGATGCAGAGCAATCAAAAGAAAATGTTATTAAGCAAATAAAATCTATATTAGATTCAAAAATAAAGTCATTGATTAACTAAATAATAAAAATGGTCATATTTGTGGTAAAATAATAATAAAAATAATAAATTATTATTTGAGGGTGGGGAATTATAATGAAGTTAGTAATTGCAATTGTTCAAGATGAAGATTCAATAGATGTTACAGAAGCATTAACAGAAGAAGATTATAGAGTTACAAAATTAGCAACAACAGGAGGATTTTTAAAATCAGGGAATACTACTTTAATGGTGGGAATAGAAGAAGAAAAAGTTCAAGCTGTTATTGATATTATTAAGAATATATGTAAAAAAAGAAAAGAAACAATAGTTACATCAAGTGCATTTGGAGGGAATGAAGGTGGGTATACACAGCAATATCCTATACAAGTTGATGTAGGTGGTGCAACTATATTTGTAATTGATGTAGATCAATTTGTTAAAATATAATTCCAAGGAGAGAGTGCATTGAGAAAAATAATAGGTCATAAAAATATTATAAACAATATAAATAGTAGGCAATTGAATGATTCGTTTTCTCATGCAAATTTGATAGTTGGAGATGATGGAATTGGAAAGAGTATAATAGCAAAATATCTTTCTAATGCTATTATAGAAGAGAAGAATAATGCAGAGAGTGTTGATATTGTAAGGTACTATCCTTCTTCAAGTTCTTTTGGAGTTGATGATGTAAGAAATATAATACTTGAGGTCAATAAAAAACCATATGAAGGAGATAAAAAAGTACTAATATTATATAAGTGTGATAAATTAACAATTCAAGCTCAAAATGCTTTACTTAAGACTATTGAAGAGCCACCTAGTGGCGTGTACTTAATATTATTAAGTGATTCTTTAGAAATAATATTAGACACTATAAAATCTCGTTGTCAAATATATAAGTTAACGCCATTGAAAAAAACAGAAATATCAAACTATATTGAGGATAATTATGCTAACTTAGATTCTGATATTAAAAAGTCTGCATTAGCTTATAGTGCAGGAATACCTGGGAATGTAGATAAGCTTATAAACGATGAAAAATTAAAAAAGCTAAGAGAAATATGCATTGAGATATTTGAAGACATTTTGAGTAGAGATCAAGGATATACATTAAAATATGGAGAATTATTAAAGAATGCTAAGGATGATAAGTTTGAATTATTAAATATACTTCTGTCATATTTGAGAGATATTATGCTTTTTAAAGAACTAAATAATGATGAACTTATTGTTAATTTTGATAAAGTAGATAAAATAAAGGATATATCGAGGAGAATATCTTATAAAAAGTTAAATAATATGTTAGAATACATAACAGAAGCTAGAATAAATTTTAATAGTAACACAAACTATTCAATGACCATAAGTGTTTTGCTTATGGGATTTGCGGAGGTATAATTGATGATAAAAGTTATAGGAGTAAGGTTTAAAAAGGCAGGAAAAATCTATTATTTTAGTCCATCAGAACTCAAGATTAATAAAGGTGACTATGTGATAGTAGAAACAGCTAGAGGAATAGAATTTGGCGAATGTGTTATAGGAATTAAAGATATAAACGAAGAAGATATAGTATCACCATTAAAGAATGTTATAAGAATTGCGGATGAAAATGATATAAAAAAACATAGAGAAAATAAAGATAAAGAAAAAGAAGCATTGGAAATATGTTTAGGAAAAATTCAAGAACATCAGTTAGATATGAAATTAATTGATGTTGAATATACATTTGATAATCATAAGGTTATATTTTATTTTACGGCTGATGGTAGAGTTGATTTTAGAGAATTGGTTAAAGATTTAGCTACAATATTCAAAACTAGAATAGAATTAAGGCAAATTGGTGTAAGAGATGAGGCTAAAATGATTGGTGGACTTGGACCATGCGGAAGATCAATGTGCTGCTCAACATTTTTAGGGGATTTTGCATCTGTTTCTATTAAAATGGCAAAAGAACAGAACCTTTCTTTAAATCCTACTAAGATATCAGGGATATGTGGAAGGTTAATGTGCTGCTTAAATTATGAGCAAACTACATATGAAAATATAAGAAAGAAATTGCCTAAGGTGGGATCTATAGTTAAAACTGAATTTGGGAATGGCGAAGTTATAGGCAATTCGATAGTTAAAGAAATAGTAAAAGTTAAAATTAAAAAAGGTGACGAAGAAGTAGTTGAAGAAATTAAGATAACAGATGTAGAACTTATTTCAGGAAAATATGAAGATACAATTGATGAAAATAATATAAAACTAGTAGTTGAATCAGAAGAAGATAAAACACTATTAAAAAATCTTATTAATGAAAAGTAGGAGGAATTTCTATGAAATCTGTTATTAAGATTTGTAATATGGAATCAAATAAAGATGCTAAGGTAATTCAAGAAATAATTGTTAATAATTCAGGTGTGATAGCTACAGAAATATCATTATCAAAGAAAGAAGTAACAGTAATATATAATGATAGTTTTTTGGCATTTGAAAAAGTTATAAATTCAATAGAAGACTTGGGATATATTATTATATAATTTAAATATTATTATATGTGAGAAAAAATAAATTTGTATCTGATATAAAATGCTTTAAAAAGATTAGAATACATGATAAAATGTAAGAGGTTAATCGCCACAATTTATTAGGAGGTGTTCTAGATGGCATTTGTTATTAATGATTCATGCGTTAGTTGTGGAGCATGTGCTGGAGAATGTCCAGTTAGTGCTATAACTCAAGGGGATACTCAATTCGTTATCGATGCAGATACTTGTATTGATTGTGGAAACTGTGCTAATGTTTGCCCAGTAGGAGCTCCAAACCAAGAGTAATAAAAAAAGATCGTCTTTTTAGACGATCTTTTTTATTTTTATAATTTATATAAAGTTTTAAAATTGCTTTTATGGGCATTTTAATAAAATACATTCTGGTTCGTAATTAGGATTTAAATTTGAAGTGTCTAAAATATTGGAATTAATTTTTTTCACATATTTTTGAGATAAAATAAAATTTTTAGGATCATCTAAATTTAAGGAAGTCTTATTGGTTTTATAATTCATTGGAATTATATATTTAGGTGAAATCAGTTTGCAGAGTTTTGTTGCTTCAAAACCATTTAGAGTAAAGTTACCATCAATTGGGATAAGCAAAATATCAATATTTTTTAAATTTTCTAATATAGATGAAGATGGGATATGACCCAAATGACCTAAATGACAGAGGGTATATTTATCTTCTTTAAATATATAAATAATATTAGAACCTCTTTTGTGCCCATTACACTTATCATGAAATGAATTAAACCCTTCTATTTTAATATAATTCATATCAAAGATTCCGGTTTGATTAATTAATTTAGTTGTATTGTTTGTAGTATTTAAATATGAAGTATCAAAATGATTATGACTAAATGTGATTAAATCACATTTTGGAAAAACATTTTCATATCCAAGGTTATTATCGAATGGATCGATTAAAATTCGTTTTCCAATAGATGTTTTTATTAGAAAGCAAGAATGTCCATACCAAGTTATTTGCATAAAACCACCCCCTACAAATTTTGGTCTATTGTATAGTATTAACACATAAAAATAGAAATAATCAATAATGTGTATTTACACTTTTAAAAATAAAATAAATATAGTATAATAATTATCACAAAGTCAAAGTAAGTCAAAAACAAAAATATTATTAAGGTTTAAGTAGGTGATTTTATGGCAAGACTTTCAGATATAATAGAAGAATTTATAAAACAAATGTTTAATGAAAATGCAAATAATGTGGTTTTTATACAAAGAAATGAATTGGCAGATCAATTTAGATGTGCACCATCTCAAATAAACTATGTACTAACAACTAGATTTACTTACGAAAGAGGATATTTAATAGAAAGTAAGAGGGGTGGAGGCGGTCATATTGCGATAAAACAATTGGAATATGACGATTTAAACAAAAGAGAAGAATTGATAAATCAAAGTATAGGAGATACAATAACATATCACAATGCAAATGCATTGGTCAATCACTTATTAGAATCTGGCATTATTGAAAAAAGAGAATGCGAGATAATGAAAATAGCAGTAAATGATAGAAGTTTAACTTCAGCAGATAATAAAAATAAAATAAGAGCCGATATTTTAAAAGGAATGATTATGATAATTTTATCTTAAAGGTGGGGATATATATGTTGTGTGAAAAATGTAGGAAAAATGAGGCGAAAATAAATTTAGTTACTATAATGAATGGACAAAAACAAGAAGTGTGGTTATGTGAGAATTGTGCAAAAGACATAGCAAATGTTCCATTTTTTAATCCTATATTAAAAAATATCAATTTGCCACTACAAGGAATGATTACAGAAATATTATCTAATGCAGATATGAATAAAAGTGATGTAGATAGTAATAAAATAAAAGAAACTGTTTGTTCAAATTGTGGATTAACTTATGATGAATTTAAAAAGTCAGGAAGGTTAGGATGCGCAAATTGTTACAAGGATTTTCAGGTTGTTCTTGAACCACGAATAAAGAGTTTGCAATTAGGGATAAAGCACATAGGAAAAATTCCTAAAATTAAGGGGAAAGAATTAGTTCAAAGACAAAGACTTAAAGGATTAAAGGAGGAAATGCAGCAATTAATATTGACGGAAGAATACGAAAGAGCTGCTATCATAAGGGATGAAATCAAAAAGTTGGAGTTATATATATTAGAAAATGGACTAAAACATGAATTTAATGTAAAGGAAGGTGAATGGAATGATTAATTATGAAGATGGACAAATAGGAATAGTATTAAGTAGTAAAGTATTACTTGCTAGAAATATTAATGATTTACCATTCCCGAATAAGTTGAATTACATTAAAGGGAGAGAGAATAGTAAAATAATATATAACACACTTAAAAACGAATTTATAGATGAAGAAATTACAATGCATGAAATTTGGAATACAAAAAATGATTTCAGTAAACAATATTTAGATAGGAATTTAATTAGTGAAGAACTATTAAAAAATTTTGATAAGGGTGCATTTATTGTTAATAAAAATGAAGATGTTAGTATTATGATAAATGAGAAGGATCATATAGGTATTCAATGTATTAGTGGAGGATTAAATTTAGACGAAGCTTTTAGCAGAGCATCAATCATTGATGATAAGTTAGAAAAGAATTTTGAATATGCGTTTGATGAAAATTTAGGATATTTAACAGCTTCACCAGAGAATGTTGGTACGGGAATGAAGGCTTCTGTGATATTGCATTTACCAGCAATTACAATGAGTGAGGAAATTAAAAATATCTCAAAAAATCTTAATGAAAGTGGGATGATAATAAAGGGTGTTTATTTGGATGGAAATAAGGTGCATGGAAATCTATATAGAATAGCAAATAAGGTATCATTAGGATTGACAGAAGAAAATATCATACGAAAATTAAAAGAAGCCGTTCTTAGTGTAATTACAGAAGAAAATAAATTTAGAGAGATACTACTTAGTAAATGCAGATATGAGCTAGAAGATAGAGTATTTAGAGCTTATGGAATATTAAAGAATGCAATTCTTCTAGACTTTAAAGAAACTATAGATTTATTATCTAATGTTAGATTGGGAGCAGAATTAGAGATTTTAAACATGAATAAAAATAAATTAGATAACTTATTCACACATGTAAGTGATTCAGCACTGCAAAATTACTTTGGAAAAGTTTTAGATGAAAAAGAAAGTAAGCATGAAAGAGCAAATTTTATAAAAGAAGTATTAGCCTGATGAAAGATAGGAGGTAAGTTATATGGAATATAATAAATTAACAGAAAGGGCTCAAGCTGTAATTTTAGAAGCTGAAAATGAATCTGAAAAATTTAAGCACGGATATGTTGGGACAGAACATATGCTGCTTGGAATATTAAAAGAAGATGGATATTCTGCAAAATTACTAAATAAACATGGCATTGATAGTGAAAAGATTAGAGCAATGATACATAGATATTTAGGATATGGTGATATTAAAAAAACAGATGATAATATATTACTAACACCAAGAACAAAAAGATTGGTTGATGAAAGTTTTGCAGCAGCTAAAAAATTAAATCATAAATATGTCAGTCCAGAACACATTTTGTTGGCGTTACTTAATCAAGAAGAGGGGATGGCTTATACAATTCTAAAAAGTTTAAATCTTAATTTTGCTATTATAAGTGAGGAGTTACTTGCATTTTTATCAGGAAATTATGAAGATAAAGTTAGTGATAAAAATACGATGGAAAATAAGAAGGCAGATACTCCTATGCTTGATAAGTATGGAAGAGATCTAACAGCATTATCAAAAGAACAAGGATTGGATCCTGTTATAGGAAGAGATAATGAAACTCAAAGGTTATTAGAAATTCTTTGTAGAAGGATTAAAAATAATCCATGTTTAATTGGGGAACCAGGAGTTGGTAAGACAGCGGTAGTAGAAGGATTGGCTCAAAGAATTGTTGAAGGAAATATTCCCGAAATACTAAGAAGTAAGAGAGTTATTTCTTTGGACTTAACGTCAATGATTGCAGGAGCAAAGTATAGAGGAGAATTTGAGGAAAGACTAAAAAAGACAATGGAGGAAATTATCAAAGATAAGGACATAATTATTTTTATTGACGAGATTCATACTATAATTGGTGCTGGAGGTGCCGAAGGCGCTATTGATGCATCAAATATACTTAAGCCAGCTTTGGCTAGAGGAGAGATTCAATGTATTGGAGCAACTACTATAGATGAGTATAGAAAATATATTGAAAAGGATTCTGCATTAGAGAGAAGATTCCAACCTATAGTAGTAGGGGAACCTTCAAAAGAAGAAACTTTAGAGATATTAAAAGGCTTAAGAGATAAATATGAAGCACACCATAGGGTTGAAATTACAGATGAGGCTCTAGAAGCAGCTGTTAACTTGTCAGATAGATATATAACAGATAGATTTATGCCAGATAAAGCTATTGATTTAATAGATGAAGGGGCTGCAAAAGTAAGAATACAAAGTTTGACAGCACCACCAGACCTAAAAGATTTAGAGGAAAGAATTGAAAATATAGGCAAGGAAAAGGAAGATGCTATTAGGGTACAAGATTTTGAAAGAGCAGCTAGTTTAAGAGATAAAGAGAGAGAGTTAAAAGATCAGCTAAACAATATGAAGAATAATTGGGACACACAAAATTCAATTAAGACACTAGTTGTGGATGCAGAAAAAATAGCAAGCGTAGTAGCATCTTGGACAAAAATACCAATAAGGAAATTAACAGAGTCAGAAAGCGAAAGATTATTAAATTTAGAAAACATACTACACAAAAGAGTTATAGGTCAAAATGAAGCTGTAAAATCTATAGCGAGAGCTGTAAGAAGAGCAAGAGTTGGCATAAAGGATCCAAATAGACCAATTGGAAGTTTCATATTTTTAGGACCAACAGGAGTAGGAAAAACTGAACTATCTAAGGCACTTGCAGAAGCTATGTTTGGTGATGAAAATAGTATTATAAGAGTAGATATGTCAGAATATATGGAAAGCCATTCTGTTGCAAGATTAATAGGTTCTCCTCCAGGATATGTAGGGTATGAAGAAGGTGGCCAACTTACAGAAGCTGTTAGGAGAAAACCATATTCAATAGTTCTCTTGGATGAAATTGAAAAAGCTAATCCAGAAGTATTTAATATATTGCTTCAAATTATGGAAGATGGAAGACTCACAGATGGTAAAGGAAAGGTTGTTAATTTTAAGAATACAATAATTATAATGACCTCAAATGTTGGAGCTCATCAAATTAAAAAACAAAAAAGCATAGGGTTCAGTAGTAATTCAAATAATAATGAAGAAACTGAATATGAGAAAATGAAGGAAAACATATTAGGGGAATTAAAACAAAAATTTAGACCTGAATTCTTGAATAGAATAGATGATACTATAGTATTCCATAAGCTAAGTGATGATGATTTAAATCAAATTATTGATTTGATGCTTGCATCAATCAAGGAAAGACTTGAAAGTAGGGATATCTATCTAAATTTTGAGGATAATAGCAAGAAGTTTTTGTTAAATAAAGGAATTGATTTGGATTATGGAGCAAGACCTTTAAGAAGACTTATTATTAAAGAAGTAGAAGATAAGCTAAGTGAAGAAATTTTACAAGGAAATATACGAATTGGAGATAGAGTTAGCGTAAGTCAATTAGAAAATAAACTTGTTTTTAGAAAATCTGTTAAAAATGATTTGGAGATGAATAGAAGCTAATCTGTAATTGATGGACTGTTTCAAGAATGAAATTTATCATAGACTGAAATGGTCCATTTTAATTAAAAGAAATTTATTTAGGTAGCATAAAGATATTTATAGGAGTGAATAAAAAAGGAGACATTATATGAAAAAGAAAACATTATATAGGTGTTCAAATTGTGGTTTTGAGAGTATAAAGTGGTTGGGGAAATGTCCAACATGTAGCAGTTGGAATACACTGGAGGAAATTACAGTTGAACTTAAAAATACAGATTCTAGAACACGCCAAACATCTAAAAAAAGTATAAAGAAGCTTTATGAGGTAGTATCTAGTAAGAGTAATAGGATAGTTACAGGTATAAATGAATTTGATCGTGTAATGGGTGGAGGAATTGTTAAGGATTCAATTTCTATTATAACAGCTAGACCAGGAGCAGGAAAATCAACACTGCTTTTACAAATTTCAAATTGCATTGCTAAAGAAGGATATAAAGTAATTTATGCATCTGGAGAAGAAAGTGATAGTCAGATAAAAAATAGAGCAGATAGGATTCTTGATAAAATTCATGAAAATATATGGGTATTACAAGAAAATAATCTTGATAATGTACTAGATGCTGTGGAAGAAATAGATCCTGATATGGTAATTATAGATAGTATCCAAACATTCACCATGGAAGCATCATTACCAGCAAGAGCAGGATCTCCAACTCAAACAATGGAATGTGCTAATGCGTTGCTTCATGTTGCAAAAAATGAGAAGAGGCCTAGAGCTGTTATTATAGTAGGGCAAATGACAAAAAATGATGAATTAGCTGGGTTACGAGCATTAGAACATTTAGTGGATACTGTTCTTATTATAGAGGATGATAATGATGAAGAATTACGTGTACTTGTAAGTTCAAAGAATAGATTCGGTGGAATTGAAAATGGATTCTTTCAAATGCGAGAGGAAGGAATTGTTTCAATAGATAATCCATCAGAATTTTTCATGACAAAACGTGAAGAAGGTGAAGTAATATCAGGGAGTGCATTGACTGTCATCAAGGAAGGGACAAGATGTATTATAACAGAGATAGAGAGTTTAGTATCTAAGAGTTTTACTCCATATCCAACTAGAATAGGTGAAACATTAGGTAAAGATAAGTTAAATACATTAATATCTATTTTAGAACAGCGAGGTAATATAAATTTATATGATAAAAATGTTATCATAAAAACTACAGGTGGTATAAAGATAAGAGAGCAAGGTATAAATTTAGCTGTAATAATGAGTATAGTTTCATCAGTGAAACAACAAGGGATAGAATCGAATATTGCTTTTATTGCTGATGTAGGATTAACTGGAGAACTTAAAAAAGTACCATCCTTAGAAAGTCGGATTAAAGAAATTGAGAGAATGGGATTCAAAAAGGTTTATGTGGCTTATGATTCATTTACAAAAACCAATAATTTTAAAAAAATACAAATATTCGAGCTAAAAACATTGATAGATGTAATAAAACATGTGTACAATTGTTAATATAATATTAAAAAAATAAAATTTGTATTTAGAAGATAAAAACATTTTTCTACAAAATAATTTATTATAATTTAATTTCATCAAATATCATTGAGAGATTATAGTTATTATAGTATTATAGTCTAAGAGATTTATATTTTAGTATTAATATTTCTAAGTGAAAAATAGTTTTAGAATGAGAGTTTTGTTAACGAGAGATAATAATTTTTTATGAAAATGGGTGAGTGTATGAGAATAGAAAAGGGAATAGGAATAAAGAATGTATTAAAAATAATGTGCCCAGGCACTCAACTAAGGGAAGGACTTGAAAATATATTAAGGGCAAAAACAGGTGGTTTATTAGTAATTGGTGATGATGAAGAAATTATGAAATTAGTTGATGGAGGTTTTTATATCAATTCAGAATATACTCCTTCATATGCATATGAGTTAGCTAAAATGGATGGTGCAATTGTAATTTCTGCTGATTTAAAAAGAATTGTATGTGCCAATGCTCAATTAATTCCGGATTCCTCCATACCAACATATGAAACTGGTACTAGGCATAGGACAGCTCATAGGGTAGCTAAACAAACTAATAATGTAGTTATTGCAATTTCTCAAAGGAGAAATATAATAACTATGTACAAAGGTGATATAAAGTACGTTTTGAGAGAGAGTAGTGTGATTTTAGGTAAAGCTAATCAAGCACTTCAAACATTAGAAAAGTATGTTTCTGTACTTGAAAGAGTTGTAAATAATTTAAATTTACTAGAATTTCAGGACTTAACAACTCTTTTTGATGTAGTTACAGCTGTTCAAAGAACTGAAATGGTAATGAGAATAGTTGAAGAAATTAATATGTATATATTAGAACTTGGAAATGAAGGACGATTAATATCTATGCAACTTAATGAGTTGGTGAAGCATATAGAGAGAGATGGAATATTACTAATTAGAGATTATTGTAAGGATGCATTACAATATAATGAGGTATATGAACATATTCAAAAACTAAATTCGTCAGAATTGTTAGATTTAGATGCAATTTCACGAGCATTGGGATATAGTGCAGTTCCACTGATGGATACATTAATATCTCCAAAGGGATACAGGGTGTTAAGCAAAGTTCCAAGGATACCATCTAATGTTATAGATAACTTAATTAAGGAATTTAAAGAACTTAGTAATATAATAGATGCTGATATTAATGAACTAGACAATGTTGAGGGAATCGGAGAAGCTAGAGCTACTGCAATCAAGGATGGATTGAAACGAATAAAGGAACAAGTATTATTAAAAAAAGAAATATAGTCTAGAATAGAACTGTCTTAAAATGAAAGTTGGTTAATAAATGAATCTATATATTTTAATTTATTACAGCTATGCTTTAGGTCAGTCTCTTTTTATAGGAGATTACTTCGTAAACTTAATAATTTATTCATTTTAGATATAGGATAATATATGTTATAATTAATATTGTTGAGATAATATATATAAAGTGATTAAAATATCACAAATGTGTAAATGATTAGAAGGAGGTGAAACATGTGTTAAAGAAATTAGTAAGAGGTATTTTTTTTATAATTGGAATTATAATAGGATACTTTATATCGGAACTATTATTAACGATACCACAAATTGAGAGTTTAAGCTATCTTTCAAGTACTGTAGGGATGGTTATATTTGTAATTGTTATATCTTTTCTTTTTGGACTTATATTTTATATTTTTTCACCTAATATATATAAAGGAATTGCTAATTTAATTGAGTATATTGAAAAAAGTATGCAGAAAATGAGCATAACAGAAATATTATATGGAACTTTTGGAGCAGTTATTGCTTTGATTCTTATGACTTTTATTGCAGAACCAATAAACAGTGTGCCTAAAGTAGGACCTATCATATTGATTTTATTAAATGTATTAGCAGCTGTGATAGGTGCAGAAATAATGATTAAAAAGAAAGATGATATAACTGCACTTCTTCTTAATTTTAAGAAGCCTGCAATTAAAGAAAAGAAAGCTAAGGAATCAGGTAAAGATTCTATAAAAGGAATACCAAAAGTATTAGATACATCAGTTATAATTGATGGGAGAATATTTGATATTTGTGAAACTGGATTTATTGAGGGTCCATTGGTGATACCTAATTTTGTGTTAGATGAGTTGAGACATATTTCTGATTCTTCTGATTCATTGAAAAGAAACAGGGGAAGAAGAGGCTTAGATATACTAAATAAAATACAAAAAGAATTATCAATTGAAACTCAAATTGTGGATGATGATTTCCCTAAGATTGCTGAAGTAGATGCAAAATTATTAAAATTAGCGCAAAAGATGGATGGAAAAGTTATAACTAATGATTATAATTTAAATAAGGTAGCTGAATTTCAAGGTGTTCCAGTATTAAATATAAATGAATTATCAAATGCAATAAAACCAGTAGTTCTTCCTGGGGAAGAAATGAGGATTGATATCGTTAAGGATGGTAAAGAGTCAAGCCAAGGGGTTGCGTATTTAGAAGATGGAACTATGATTGTTGTTGAGGGAGGAAGAAAATATATAGGACAAACAACCGATGTTATGGTTACTTCAGTTCTTCAAACGGCAGCAGGAAGAATGATTTTTGCAAAACCTAAAGAGAATTAAAATTAAGGAGATTTTTCAGGATGGTTAGCGCAATTGTATTAGCAGGTGGAAGAGGCAAGAGAATGGGATGCTCTAAAAGCAAGCAATATATTGAATTAGAAGGAAAGCCAATTCTTTATTATACATTAAAACAATTCATAGATAATAAATATATTGATAAAATTGTTTTGGTAGTTCCTGAAGATGAAAAAGAGTATTGTAAGAATGAAGTTTTGGACAAATATGGGCTCATAATTCATAAAATTGTTGTTGGTGGTAAGGAGAGGCAGGATTCGGTATATAACGCTTTAGATCAATTAAATGGATCGGATATAGTTTTAATACATGATGGCGCTCGACCATTTGTTTCACAAAGAGTCATAAATGATGCTATTAAATATACTAGAATTTATGGAGCGGCAGCTCCAGGTGTTAAACCTAAAGATACAATTAAAATTAGAGATGAAAAGAATTTTTCAGTAAATACCTTAGAAAGAGATAGTCTTGTTGCAATTCAAACTCCTCAAGCCTTTGACTTTAATCTAATATATGAATGCCATAAAAAGGTTAAAAAAAGTAAAATAGTAGTTACTGATGATACTGCTGTGGTAGAGAATTTTGGAAACAAAGTATATATATATGAAGGTGATTATACCAATATAAAAATAACAACTCCAGAAGATTTAGTTTTTGCAAAGCATTTTGCGAGAATGGTATAATTAGTGTGTATTGACAGGCAAAATCTGAGAAGTTATAATAAATTAAAATTAAATTAAGTTTATAAAGCGATGATGAAGAATAGTAGAAGTCATTTTTTATAAGAGAAAAAGTCCGTAGGCTGAAAGACTTTTAAGCAGAGCTTCGAACCAGCTTTTGAGCATAGATAAAAACTATCGGTTTAATACCGTTATCATTATTAGAGAACAAATTTAGGTGGTACCGCGATGATAAGTTCGCCCTAATATATTTATTAGGCGGACTTTTTTATTTTGGGAAATTATAAATTAAATGATAGTTTTACAAGCGATTAATAAAGTGAATTTTTAGGAGGAAATGTTCAAATGAAAATGTCTAATATGTTAATATCTACATTGAGGGAAGTGCCAGCAGAAGCAGAGATTGATAGTCATAAATTGATGCTGAGAGCAGGGATGATAAGAAAAATGGCAGCAGGTGTATATAATTATATGCCACTTGGATTAAGAGTATTAAAAAAAATAGAAGATATAGTAAGGGAAGAAATGAATGCAACAGGGGCACAAGAATTTTTGGCTTCAGCCATGATTCCAGCAGAATTATGGCAGGAGTCAGGTAGATGGGATGCTTATGGAGCAGAAATGTTCAGATTGAAAGATAGAGGGGAAAGAGATTTTTGTTTAGGACCAACCCATGAAGAAGTATTCACAGATATTGCTAGAAATGAAATTAAGTCTTATAAGCAATTACCACTAAATTTATACCAAATTCAAACTAAATATAGAGATGAACGCAGACCAAGATTTGGTGTTATGAGATCAAGGGAATTCGTAATGAAGGATGCATATAGCTTCGATAAAGATCAACAAGGATTAGATTTTGTTTATGACAAGATGCATGACGCATATGTTAAAATATTTAATAGATGCGGTTTAGATGCTAAGTGTGTTGCAGCAGATTCTGGAGCAATAGGAGGATCAAACTCAGCAGAATTTATGGTTAAATCAGAAGTTGGAGAAGATGATGTAGTATTCTGTACTGAATGTGACTATGCAGCTAATATTGAAAAAGCATCTTCTCCTGCTGAAAAAGAGGAAAAGCAAGAATTGATGGAAATAGAAAAAATAGCTACTCCTAATAGTAGAGGAATAGAAGAAGTATCAGCATTTTTAAATGTATCTTCAATAAAAACAGTTAAAACTTTATTATATAAAGTTGACGAAAAAATTATTGCTGTATTTGTAAGGGGAGACCGAGAAGTTAATGAAGTTAAAGTAGCTAATGCTGTTGATGCTTCAGGAGACATGGAGATGGCATCTCATGAAGAATATATAAATGCAGCTGGTTGTGATATTGGATTCGCTGGACCTGTCGGAATAAAAGCTGATATTGTGTTAGTAGATGAAGAAGTTAAAAATATGTACAATTTTATTTCTGGAGCTAATGAAACAGGATATCACTTGAAAAATGTAAATTATGGAAGGGATTTTGAAGGAATAGTTGGTGACTTTAGAAAAGTTGTTGAAGGCCAAAAATGTCCTGTTTGTGGTGGAATAGTTACTATTGCAAGAGGAACTGAAGTTGGGCATATATTTAAGCTTGGAACAAAATATTCAGAAGCTATGAATGCTAATTTCATAGATGAGGATGGGAAAGAAAAACCATTTATTATGGGGTGCTATGGTATTGGTGTTACTAGAACAATGGCGTCAATCATTGAACAACATCATGATGAGAATGGTATAATTTGGCCATTATCCGTTGCTCCATATCATGTTTCAGTTATTCCTGTAAATATTAAGGATGAAGAGCAAGTTGAAGTAGCTAAGAATATTTATGAAGATCTAGTAAATATGGGTATAGAAGTACTTTTAGATGATAGAAATGAAAGAGCGGGAGTGAAATTTAAGGATTCAGAGTTAATGGGAATACCGATGAGAGTAACTGTTGGTAAGAAAATTGGCGATGGAGAAATAGAATTTAAACTTAGAAATGGTGAAATGGAAGTGATGAAAATAAAAGATGTTTGTAATATAATAAAAACTGAGTTTGATAAAAATAATATAAAGTTAAAATAAATTTTTAGGAGGAAAGTTAATGAAGGTCTATAATACTTTAACTAAGCAAAAAGAAGAGTTTATACCGATTATCCCAGGTGAAGTTAAGATGTACGTGTGTGGGCCTACTGTATATAATTTCTTTCATATTGGTAATGGGAGGACATTTATAGTATTTGATACAATTAGAAGATACTTGGAATACAGAGGATACAAGGTTGAGTTTATTCAGAATTTTACTGACATAGATGATAAGATGATTAATAAGGCAAATGATGAAGGAATTACAGTAAAAGAACTAGGGGATAAATATATAAATGAGTACTACCAAGATGCAGATGCTTTAAATATTGAAAGAGCTAGTGTTAATCCTAGAGCAACGGAGTACATCAAAGACATAATAAAATTTGTTGAAGAACTAATTGCAGCAGATTTTGCGTATGAAGTAGATGGAGATGTATATTATAGCACAAAAAAATTCAGTAACTATGGACAATTGGCTGGTCAAAATTTGGAAGATCTACAAGCTGGAGCAAGGATTTCTGTTGATGAACGAAAAAAAGACCCAATGGATTTTGCTATATGGAAAGCACAAAAACCAGGTGAACCTGCATGGGAAAGTCCATGGGGATTAGGAAGACCGGGATGGCATATAGAATGTTCTTGTATGGCAAAGAAACTATTGGGGGACACTATTGACATTCATGCAGGTGGTATGGATTTGAAATTCCCACATCATGAAAATGAAATAGCACAAAGTGAAGCTGTAACAGGAAAGAAATTTGCAAATTATTGGTTACATGCTGCATTTGTTAATGTTGATAATAAAAAAATGTCAAAATCACTAAATAATTTTTTTACAGCAAGAGAGATTCTTCAAGAATATGATGCAGATGCAATAAGATTTTTAATGTTATCAGGACATTATAGAATTCAAATAAACTTTACAAAAGAACTTTTAGATTCTGCTAAAGCATCAATAGAAAGGTTATATAACTGTATAAATAATCTTGAGAATTTAAAGGATGAAGTTAGTAAAAAGACTATGGATAATGGGGAAGATGATTATTTAAAATCACTATCAAAATATAGAGAAAAGTTTATAGAGAAAATGGATGATGATTTTAATACAGCAGATGCAATTTCAGTATTATTTGATTTAGCTAAAGATATAAATAACAATGTAAATATAAATTCTTCAGCTGAATTATGTGAAGAGACAAAGAAATTAGTAAGAGAACTTGGAAAGCCGTTAGGGATTCTTCAGACATATATGAAAAAGGATTTAGAAGCTGAAATTCAAGAACTTATTGATAGAAGGCAACAAGCAAGAAAAGACAGAGACTTTGCTTTGGCAGATAAAATAAGGGATGATTTAAAGAGTAGAAATATAATTTTAGAGGACACACCACAAGGTGTTAGATGGAAAAAGATTGATTAATTAAAGAAAGGGTTGCAATTTTGCAGCCCTTATTTAAAAGGAGAATTAAAATGTTAGATGATTTAAGAATGAAGGAATTTTCAAAGGAGGAGGCAAGACTATTAAATCCACTTCAATTAGCATTAATAGGTGATGGTGTATATGAAATATTTATTAGAAATTATATTTTGACAAAAAATTCAGCATTGTCGGCTAATAAAATTCATATTAATGCAATAAAATATGTTAAGGCTAAAAGTCAAGCAAATATAATGCATGAAATTGAAAAAGATTTAGATGAAGAAGAAGAAGGAATTTATAAAAGAGGAAGAAATGCAAAGTCACAAACAGTCCCTAAGAATGCAGATGTAAGAGACTATAGAATGGCTACAGGATTTGAGGCATTAGTAGGATATTTATACTTAATAGGAAATAGAGAACGATTGAAAGCGATATTTAATCAATGTATTAACATAATAAAATGATTTCTATATTTTAGAAAAAAGGATGGGTGCATATGGAAGGGAAAACTAAGGAAATGAATGCAAAAGGCAAGTTTGATAAATTTGAAAAGAATAAAGGCAGATCTGAATTGAAGAATAATGATTTTACTAAAATAAAGAACAAGGATAGAAAAGAAGCAAGGAATGAAATTCAAGAAAGAGAAGATATAGTTATTGGAAGAAATGCTGTTATAGAAACTTTAAAAGGTGAAAGAACAATTGAAACCTTATACATATCAAATAGTAAATTAGAGGGATCTATAAAAACAATCGTTAGTTTAGCAAAAGAGAAGAGAATTTTAATTAAAGAAGTTGATAAAAGAAAACTTGATTCTATGTGTGAAGGAGAGGCTCATCAAGGAGTGATAGCTAAAATAACACCATACAGGTATTCTGAAGTGTCAGATATTCTAGCATTTGCAAAAGAAAAGGGAGAAAGCCCATTTATTGTAATATTAGATGAAATTGAAGATCCACATAATTTAGGTTCAATAGTAAGAACGGCAGAATTATTCGGAGTTCATGGGATTATTATTCCAAAAAGAAGAAGCGCATCTGTTAGTACAACGGTCTATAAATCATCAGTAGGTGCAATAGAACATGTTAAAATAGCTAAGGTTACTAACATAAATACAGTAATAGAAGAATTGAAAGAAAAAGGTATTTGGGTCTATGGTGCGGATATACGAGCTGATGAATATAGTTATCAAGTAGATTTTAGTGGCCCTTGTGCAGTTATAATTGGAAATGAAGGAAGAGGAATTTCTAAGTTAACAGTTCAAAAATGCGATAAATTAATAAAAATACCGATGGTAGGTAAGATTAATTCTTTAAATGCATCTGTAGCCGGTGGTATAATTATGTATGAGGTTTTAAAGGGACGATTAAAATAGAAAGAGGTATATCGTGAAAACTATTTTTGTAGATGGGTATAATGTTATAAACAGTTGGCCAAACTTAAAGCAAACCAAAGATTTTAGTTTTGAAGCTGCAAGACAAATTCTAATTGATAAATTACATAATTATGGAGTTTTTAAGGCTTGTAAGATAATTTTAGTTTTTGATGCTCACAAGGTCATAGGGAGTCTTGAAAAAAAAGAAGAAGTAAATAAAAATATTTCTGTAGTTTTTACTAAGGATGGAGAAACAGCAGAT
This sequence comes from Clostridium saccharoperbutylacetonicum N1-4(HMT), assembly GCF_000340885.1. NCBI lineage: Bacteria > Bacillati > Bacillota > Clostridia > Eubacteriales > Clostridiaceae > Clostridium > Clostridium saccharoperbutylacetonicum. Next base: position 174,911 of record NC_020291.1, read on the forward strand.
AATTATATTGAGAAAAAAGTTAATGTTCTAGGAAGAAAGCATGAGATTGTTGTTGTTACATCGGATAGTCTAGAACAGCAAATTGTTTTTCAGCGAGGTGCAGTTAGAATGTCATCCCTAGAATTTTACAATGAGGTGCTTAAGGTAGAAAAATCTATAAAAATAAAAGCTGACAAAAATAAAAATCAACATAGAAATAGTATAAGCGATAATATAGATGAAAGAACAGCAGAAATATTAGAACAAATTAGAAGAGGCAAGTAAATTCAGTTGACTAACTTAAATTAACTGGGGTATAATTGTTTAAATGATTGGTGAGTTTAATGCAGAAGAGAGTTGAGAATACGCAATTGGAAGGTTTTTTAGATTTTAAAGATAAGCTAGATGAAGAAATAGTCGTGAAAGCTAAAAATGGGGACAATAGAGCTCAAGAATATTTGATTTCAAAATATGAGAACTTTGTAAAATCAAAGGCTAAAGCATATTTTTTAATTGGAGCAGACAAAGAGGATATTTATCAAGAAGGAATGATAGGCCTATATAAGGCTATTAGAGACTTCAATCCAGAAAAGTCAACATCATTTAAGGCTTTTGCAGAAATATGTGTGGTTAGACAAATTATAACTGCAATAAAAACAGCTACAAGACAAAAACATATTCCATTAAATACTTATGTGTCATTAAATAAACCAATATATGAAGAAGAATCTGAAAGAACTCTTTTAGATGTATTAGTAGGATTAAAAATTTCAGATCCTGAAGAATTAATGATAAGTAAGGAACAAATGGATTATATTGAAGAAAAAATATCAAAGGTGCTTTCTGATTTGGAGTTAGAAGTTCTTACATCGTATTTAGATGGTAAATCATATCAAGAAATTGCAAGTAACTTAGAAAGACACTCAAAATCTATTGATAATGCATTGCAAAGAGTAAAGAGAAAATTAGAAAAATGCTTGGATTTAAAGTGAGAATTTATATTGACAAATATAAAGAAAAATAGTAAACTTTATAATTGGTATATCACAGAATATAGCAATTTTGAACGCTCACATAGCTCAGTCGGTAGAGCGTCACCTTGGTAAGGTGGAGGTCGTCGGTTCAATCCCGATTGTGAGCTCCAAACAATAAAAATAAAAAACACTAGGCTAAGTTTATCACATGATAATTAAGGGAGGAAAATTACAATGGCAAAAGCAAAGTATGAAAGAAGTAAGCCACACGTTAATATTGGAACAATAGGTCACGTAGACCATGGTAAGACAACATTAACAGCAGCAATAACAACAGTATTAGCAAACAAAGGATTTGCAGAAGCATTTAACTATGCAGATATTGATAAGGCTCCAGAAGAAAAAGAAAGAGGAATCACAATCAATACAGCACACGTTGAATACCAAACAGAAAACAGACACTATGCTCACGTTGACTGTCCAGGACATGCTGACTATGTTAAGAACATGATCACAGGAGCAGCACAAATGGATGGAGCTATCTTAGTTGTATCAGCAGCAGATGGTCCAATGCCACAAACAAGAGAACATATCTTACTTGGATCAAGAGTAGGTATCCAATATATCGTAGTATTCTTAAATAAAGCAGATATGGTAGATGATCCAGAATTATTAGAATTAGTTGAAATGGAAGTTAGAGAATTATTAAGTGAATATGACTTCCCAGGAGACGATATTCCAGTAATAACAGGATCAGCATTAAAAGCATTAGAAAACCCAACAGATGAAGAAGCAATTAAGCCAATCATGGACTTAATGGAAGCAGTAGATAGCTATATCCCAACTCCAGAAAGAGCAACAGATAAAGCATTCTTAATGCCAATCGAAGATGTATTCACAATTACAGGAAGAGGAACAGTTGCAACAGGAAGAGTTGAAGCTGGAATACTTCACGTAGGAGATGAAGTAGAAATCGTTGGATTATCAGAAGAAAAGAAGAAGGTTGTAGTAACTGGAATCGAAATGTTCAGAAAGTTATTAGACGAAGCGCAAGCAGGGGATAACATTGGAGCATTATTAAGAGGAGTTCAAAGAACTGATATTGAAAGAGGTCAAGTATTATCAAAACCAAATTCAGTACACCCTCACACAAAATTTGTAGGTCAAGTATACGTACTTAAGAAAGAAGAAGGTGGAAGACATACTCCATTCTTCGATGGATATAGACCACAATTCTATTTCAGAACAACAGACGTTACAGGATCAATCAAATTACCAGACGGAATGGAAATGGTAATGCCTGGAGATCACATTGATATGAATGTAGAATTAATCACTCCAATCGCAATGGATGAAGGATTAAGATTCGCTATCAGAGAAGGTGGAAGAACTGTAGGTTCTGGAGTTGTTACTAGTATAGTAGAATAGGGAACTAGAAATCATCACGATAGGGCTAAGTTTTATAACTTAGTCCTATTTAAAGGATGATTGACAATTGAAATATTCTATGATATTTTATAAAAGTGACATTTTAAACAATGCAAATTAGGGAAAAGCAAGAAAATAAATTTCTTGATTTAATATATGAAAAACTGGAGGTGCAGTCATGAGAACAAAAATAACTTTAGCATGCACAGAGTGTAAACAAAGAAATTATGATTCAATGAAAAACAAAAAAAATGATCCAGATAGATTAGAAATGAAAAAGTATTGTAAATTCTGTAAAAAGCACACTCTTCATAGAGAAACAAAATAATTAGCAGTAGTCATGACATATAGTTATTAAATTTAAGGATGTGAAGATATGTCAGTAAAAGATAATGCAAAGACTGAAAAAGCTGTTAAAAATAATGGTTTGCTTGGTTTTTTCCGAGAGGTTAAGGTAGAGGTTAAGAAGAAAATAACTTGGCCTTCGAAAGATGAGACAAAGAAAGCATTTATTGCAGTTATAACATTCACGCTAATGTATACAATATTAGTTGGTGGGTTTGATTTTATTTTCAGAAACCTCTTTGATATGTTTTTAAAATTAAAATAAAAGGAGGTTAGGGTGGTGTAAAACTGCCTGATAAGTATGAGTGATAGAGCAAGATGGTATGTAGTACATACATACTCAGGATACGAAAATAAAGTTAAGGCAAACTTAGAAAAAGCAATTGAAAACAGAAATCTTGAAGCATTAATCCATGATATACAAGTACCTATGGAAGAAGTGGTTGAAGAAAAAGATGGAAAACAAAAAGTTTCATTAAAGAAAAAGTTTCCTGGATATGTGCTTGTGAAAATGTTAATGGGTGATGAAGCTTGGTACGTTGTTAGAAATACTAGGGGCGTGACAGGATTTGTTGGTCCAGGATCTAAACCAGTTCCTCTGTCTGATGAAGAAGTTGAATCAATGGGTGTATTAGAAATGCCAGTTGATATTGATTTGGAAGTAGGGGAAAGCATAAGAATTATCTCAGGACCATTAAGAGATTCAGTGGCTACAATACAAGAGATAATTGTTGAAAAACATAAAGTGAAAGCTTTAGTAGAGATGTTTGGCAGGGAAACTCTTGCTGAATTAGACTTTAATCAAGTTGAAAAATTAGTTTAAATATAACTAATTTTAATTAAGTGGGAGAACTAAAAGTTCGTTATACCACAGTAATAGGAGGAATAACAAAATGGCTAAGAAAGTAACTGGAATGATTAAACTTCAACTTCAAGCAGGTAAGGCAACACCAGCTCCACCTGTAGGTCCAGCTTTAGGTCAACATGGTGTAAACATAATGGGATTCTGTAAGGAGTTCAATGCAAAAACTGCAAATCAAGCTGGTTTAATAATACCAGTAGTTATCACAGTTTACCAAGATAGATCTTTTAGTTTTATACTAAAGACTCCTCCAGCAGCAGTTCTAATCAAAAAGGAATTAGGGTTAGAAAGTGGTTCTGGAGTACCTAACAAAACAAAAGTTGGTAAATTAACACAGGATCAATTAAGAAAGATCGCTGAAACTAAGATGCCAGATTTAAATGCTGCAAATGTTGAATCAGCAATGAGAATGATTGCTGGAACAGCAAGAAGTATGGGCGTAACTATTGAAGAGTAATTCTTAAAAATAAGTGGGAGGTCAAAACCGTTAATACCACAGAGGAGGCAAATTATGGGAAAAAAATACATTGAAAGTGCAAAGCTTATAGATAAGAGTGCATTATATAATCCAGTAGAAGCATTAGACCTTACATTAAAAACTGCAAAGGCTAACTTTGATGAAACTATTGAACTACATGTAAGATTAGGTGTAGATCCAAGACATGCTGATCAACAAGTAAGAGGTGCTGTTGTATTACCAAACGGAACAGGGAAAACAGTAAGAGTACTTGTATTTGCAAAAGGTGATAAAGCAGCAGAAGCGCAACAAGCAGGAGCAGATTTTGTTGGAGCTGAAGAATTAGTTCAAAAAATTCAAAGTGAAAATTGGTTTGATTATGATGTTGTTGTTGCAACTCCAGATATGATGGGTGTTGTTGGTAGAATTGGTAGAGTATTAGGACCAAAGGGATTAATGCCAAATCCAAAATCAGGAACAGTAACATTTGATGTTGCTAAAGCGATTGAAGAAATCAAAGCTGGTAAAGTTGAATATAGAGTTGACAAAACAGCTATAGTTCACTGCCCAATTGGAAAGAAATCATTTGGAACTGAAAAGTTAAAGCAAAACTTTACAGCATTAATGGATGCTTTAGTTAAAGCAAAACCAGCAGCTGCAAAAGGACAATACTTAAAATCAGTATCAGTTTCAAGCACAATGGGACCAAGTGCAAAAATTAATCCTACAAAAGCTTTAGATTAATATTGACTTAATGGATATTAAGTAGTATAATCTTAATGTTGTAAAAAAGAGAATATTTTCCCCGTAGACAGTGGGTGCGAAAGCATAACGATATACTACCCACCTAGGTTGATTATAATAGATGTATTATAGACCTTCCTGTCTGCGGGAAGGTCTTTTTGATAAAAGAAGCAGTTTTAAACTGTGAGGAGGTGGACTACAATAATGAATAAAAACAGAGAACTTAAAGAAGCTAAAGTTGCTGAAATTAAGGAAAAATTAGAAAAATCAAAAGCTGTTGTTCTTAGTAAGTATCAAGGGTTAAATGTAGAAGAAGATACTGCTCTTAGAAAAAATTTAAGAGAAGCTGGCGTTGAATATAAAGTATATAAAAATACTTTGGTTATTTTAGCAGCTAAAGAATTAGGCTTAGATGGTATAGTAGAACATTTAGAGGGACCTGTATCTATTGCGTTTGGTTATGAAGATGTAACAGTAGCAGCGAGAGTTCTAAATGATTTTGCTAAAGATCACAAGAAGTTAGAATTAAAAGCCGGTATTGTAGAAGGTGAAATCTATGATGCAGATAAGATTAAACAACTTGCATCAATACCATCAAAAGAAGTTCTTATTGCAAAACTTCTTGGAAGTATCAAGTCTCCAATATCAAGCTTTGCACGTGTATTAAGTGCTATTGCTGATAGTAAGGGAACTGAATCTGCAGAATAATAAGCAGAAAAATAAAACAATAATTAATTTAAAAAAATTTCGGAGGTGCTATTAAAATGACAAGAGAAGATATAATTCAAGCAATAAAAGAAATGAGCGTTTTAGACTTAAACGAATTAGTAAAGGCTTGTGAAGAAGAATTTGGAGTAAGTGCTGCTGCTGCTGTTGTAGCTGGTGGAGCTGTAGCTGGTGGAGCTGCTGCTGAAGAAAAAACTGAATTCGACGTAATATTAGCTAGTGCAGGAGATAACAAGATTAAAGTTATCAAAGTAGTAAGAGAAATAACTGGATTAGGATTAAAAGAAGCTAAAGAAATAGTTGATGGAGCTCCTAAGACATTAAAAGAAGGCGTTTCTAAAGAAGAAGCTGAAGACATGAAAGCTAAAATAGCTGAAGTTGGAGCTACTGTAGAAATCAAGTAATTTATTTAATATAAAAAGGTGCTTTTTAAGCACCTTTTTTAAGCTGCATTTATAAAGCTATATAAAATGCTTTTTGTTTATGAGTATTTTATATAGCTTTATAAATTAAAAAAGATATAGTTAAGTGAATTAATGAAATAATATTTCTAGTGTTTTTTATAGTATTTCTTGACGAGATAAAATGCATATGGTATTATAATATAATGTATTATTCACTATGGGATATTATATGTTTATAGTGGAAATAAAGAGTATAACCTGGTGAATAATGGTTATACTATAAAAAGACGCTGTCCGAAAGCAAAAGTCCTTAGGGAAAGTATGCTTTTGGCTATTTTAGTTTATTTTATACAAGGGGTGAAAATTCATGGTACATCCTGTCAAAGTTGGAAAAAGAACAAGAATGAGTTTTGGTAAAGTTAATGACGTTACTGAAATGCCGAATTTAATTGAGGTACAATTAGATTCATATGAATGGTTTTTAAGAGAAGGGCTGCATGAAGTATTTGATGATATTAATCCTATCACAAACTTCACAGGGAATTTAGTGCTTGAGTTTGTAGATTACAAGCTTGATATGGAAAATATCAAGTATTCTGTTGAAGAATGCAAAGAAAGAGATTCAACATATGCAGCACCATTAAAAGTTTCGATTAGATTACAAAATAATGAAACAGGTGAAATTAAAGAACAAGAAGTGTTTATGGGTGACTTCCCATTAATGACAGAACAAGGTACCTTTTTAATTAATGGTGCTGAAAGAGTTATTGTAAGTCAGTTAGTAAGGTCGCCGGGAGTATATTACAATTACTCAATAGATAAGAGCGGTAAGAAATTATTTTCATCAACTGTAATCCCTAATAGAGGAGCATGGTTAGAATATGAAACAGATTCTAACGATATCATTTATGTAAGAATTGATAAAACTAGAAAATTATCGATAACTATTTTAGCAAGAGCAATGGGATTAGGAAGTGACCAAGAGTTATTAGACTTTTTTGGAGAAGAAGAAAGATTTAGAGCTTCAATAGAAAAGGATAATACTAAAACAAAAGAAGAAGCTTTACTTGAAATATATAAGAGATTAAGACCAGGTGAGCCACCAACTGTTGATAGTGCAATATCATTAATTGATACATTGTTCTTTGATGCAAAGAGATACGATCTATCTAGAGTTGGTAGATACAAATTCAATAAAAAACTTGCGTTGAATTTAAGAATTGCTAATCAAGTTGCAGCTACTGACATTGTTAATCCACAAACTGGTGAGATTATGGTTGAAAATGGCCAGAAGATAAGCAGATTAATGGCTGAACAAATTCAAAACGCTGGTATAAAATCTGTTGATGTATTAATAGAGGATAAAGTTATTAGAGTAATCAGCAATAATTTTGTTGATTTGAAGAAACAAGTTTCATTTGATGTTTCTGATTTAGGAATAAAAGAAATGGTACACTATCCAACATTAAAGGAAATATTAGATAATTTCTCAGATGAGAAAAGCATTAAAGAAGAAATAAAGAAAAATATTAATAAGCTTATTCCAAAACATATTATAAGAGACGATATATTTGCAACTATTAGTTATGAATTAGGATTAGCTTATGGAGTAGGTTATGTTGATGATATAGATCATCTAGGAAATAGAAGATTAAGATCTGTAGGTGAATTATTGCAAAATCAATTCAGAATTGGTTTATCTAGAATGGAGAGAGTAGTTAAAGAAAGAATGACTATTCAAGATCAAGAAGCAATAACTCCTCAAATGTTAATTAACATAAGACCAGTAGCAGCGGCTATTAAAGAATTCTTTGGTAGTTCACAATTATCGCAATTCATGGATCAAACTAATCCATTATCAGAACTTACACATAAAAGAAGATTATCAGCGTTGGGGCCAGGAGGTCTTTCAAGAGAAAGAGCTGGTTTCGAAGTAAGAGACGTTCACCATTCACATTATGGTAGAATGTGTCCGATTGAAACACCAGAAGGTCCTAATATAGGATTAATAAATTCATTGGCTACTTTCGCAAAGGTTAATGAGTATGGCTTTATTGAAACACCGTATAGAATTGTAGATAAAGAAAATTCGAGAGCTACTGATGAAATTAGATATTTTACAGCTGACGAAGAAGATCAATGCTTAATTGCTCAAGCAAAAACACCGATGGCTGAAAATGGTCAATTCATAGAAAAAAGGGTTACAGTTAGGCATTTAGATGATGTTTTAGTTGTCCCAGCAACAGAAGTTGATTTGATTGACGTATCTGCAAGACAAATGGTATCTGTAGCAACTGCTATGATTCCGTTCCTTGAAAATGATGATGCTACAAGAGCACTTATGGGATCTAACATGCAACGTCAAGCAGTTCCATTGTTAAATCCACAAGCACCAATTGTTGGAACAGGAATAGAGTTTAAAGCAGCTGTAGATTCAGGTGTATTGCCAAAGGCAAAAAATGCAGGTGTTGTTACTTATGTATCAGGTAGTGAAATTAGAATCAAAAGAGATTCTGATGGAGGAACTGATATATATAAGCTATTAAAGTTTAAGCGAAGTAACTCTGGAACATGTATAAACCAAAGACCTATAGTTGATTTAGGAGAATTGGTTTACAAGAACCAAGTAATTGCAGATGGTCCGTCTACAGATTTAGGAGAAATTGCACTAGGTAAGAATATAAGAATGGGATTCATAACTTGGGAAGGTTATAATTACGAAGATGCTATGCTTATTTCTGAAGAATTAGTAAGAGAAGATGTATTTACATCTATGCATATAGAAGAATATGAATGTGAAGCAAGAGATACTAAGCTTGGACCAGAAGAAATCACAAGAGATATTCCAAATGTAAGTGAAGATGCTCTTAAAGATGTAGATGATAGAGGTATCATAAGAATTGGTGCAGAAGTAAGATCAGGAGATATATTAGTTGGAAAAGTAACACCTAAGGGTGAAACTGAACTAACTGCAGAAGAAAGATTATTAAGAGCAATCTTTGGTGAAAAAGCTAGAGAAGTTAGAGATACATCTTTAAGAGTACCTCATGGAGAAGCTGGAATAATAGTTGATATTAAAGTTTTTACAAGGGAAAATGGGGATGAATTAAATCCTGGAGTAAATGAACTTGTAAGATGTTATATCGCACAAAAAAGAAAAATATCTGTAGGAGACAAAATGGCTGGGCGTCATGGTAATAAAGGGGTTATCTCTAGAATATTACCAGAAGAAGATATGCCGTTTTTACCAGATGGTAGACCGCTTCAAATATGCTTAAATCCACTTGGAGTACCTTCGCGTATGAATATCGGGCAAGTACTTGAAGTACATTTAGGTTGGGCAGCTAGTCATTTAGGTTGGCATATAGCTACACCAGTATTTGATGGAGCTACTCAAGAAGAAATTACAGAATGTTTGGTAAAAGCTGGATTTAATGCTAATGCTAAAACTGTATTATATGATGGTAGAACAGGAGAGCCTTTTGACAATCTAGTAACTGTAGGTATAATGTATATATTAAAACTTCACCATTTGGTAGATGACAAAATACATGCAAGATCTACAGGTCCATATTCACTAGTTACTCAACAGCCATTAGGAGGTAAAGCTCAATTTGGAGGTCAAAGATTTGGTGAAATGGAAGTTTGGGCTTTAGAAGCATATGGTGCGGCGCATACATTACAAGAAATATTGACTGTTAAATCAGATGATGTTGTAGGTAGAGTTAAGACATATGAAGCTATAGTCAAAGGTGAAAATATACCTGAACCAGGAGTTCCAGAATCATTTAAGGTTCTTATTAAAGAACTTCAAGCATTATGCTTAGATATTAAGGTTTTAAATGATGCAAATGAAGAAGTGACTTTAAAAGAATTTGTTGATGAAGATATGGCAAACCTGGAAGTTAACATAGAAGGTACTGAAGAAGTAATTATGCAAGAACCAGAAGGAACAATAGCTGATGATAGTTATGATCAAAATCCAGATGAAGATATAGATGATATTGATTATGATGAGAGTGTCGATATTGAAGAGCTTGAGACAGAATTAGAACTAGATGATTTTAATGATGAACACTAATATTGAAGGGAGGATTTACCCTTGTTTGAATTAAATAATTTTGATGCAATACAAATTGGCTTAGCATCTCCAGAGCAAATAAGACAATGGTCAAGAGGAGAGGTTAAAAAGCCTGAAACAATTAACTACAGAACTTTAAAGCCAGAAAGAGATGGTTTGTTCTGTGAAAGAATTTTTGGACCAATGAAAGATTGGGAATGTCATTGTGGAAAATATAAAAGAGTAAGATATAAAGGCATAGTTTGTGATAGATGTGGAGTTGAAGTCACAAAAGCTAAAGTTAGAAGAGAAAGAATGGGGCATATAGAATTGGCTGCCCCGGTATCTCACATTTGGTACTTTAAAGGAATTCCATCAAGAATGGGATTAATTTTGGATATGTCACCAAGAGCTTTAGAAAAAGTTTTATATTTTGCATCTTATATAGTAATTGACCCAAAAGAAACTCCGTTATTGAAGAAACAGCTTCTTAACGAAAAAGAATATAGAGAAGCTGTAGATAAATATGGAGATGAAAGTTTCGTAGCTGGAATGGGAGCAGAAGCTATTCAAGAATTGCTTAGAGAAATTGACTTGGAAAATGGTTCAAAGGAATTAAAGGAAGAACTTAAGCAAAGTACTGGGCAAAAAAAGGTTAGAATTATAAGAAGACTTGAAGTAGTAGAATCTTTTAGAAAGTCAGGAAACAATCCAGAATGGATGGTTGTAAATGTAATACCAGTAATACCACCAGACTTGAGACCTATGGTTCAATTAGATGGGGGAAGATTTGCAACATCTGATTTAAATGACTTATATAGAAGAGTTATTAATAGAAACAACAGATTGAAGAAACTATTAGATTTAGGGGCTCCGGATATAATAGTAAGAAATGAAAAAAGAATGCTTCAAGAAGCTGTGGATGCACTTATCGATAATGGTAGAAGAGGAAGACCAGTAACTGGACCAGGAAATAGACCTTTAAAATCATTATCAGATATGCTTAAAGGTAAGCAAGGAAGATTTAGACAAAACTTACTTGGAAAAAGAGTTGACTACTCAGGTAGATCAGTTATAGTTGTTGGACCAGAATTGAAAATGTACCAATGTGGATTACCAAAAGAAATGGCTATAGAGTTATTTAAGCCATTTGTAATGAAGAAGTTGGTTCAGGATGGAATTGCTCATAATATAAAGAGTGCTAAAAGAATGGTTGAAAGAGTATTGCCTCAAGTATGGGATGTTTTAGAAGAAGTAATTGCAGATCATCCAGTATTGCTTAACCGTGCGCCTACTTTACATAGACTAGGTATTCAAGCATTCCAACCAGTTTTAGTAGAAGGTAGAGCTATTAAGTTGCATCCACTAGCATGTACAGCTTACAATGCAGACTTTGATGGAGATCAGATGGCTGTCCATCTTCCACTTTCAGTTGAAGCACAAGCTGAAGCAAGATTTTTAATGTTAGCAGCAACAAACATTTTAAAACCATCAGATGGTAAGCCAGTATGTGTACCAACACAAGATATGGTTTTGGGATCATACTATCTAACTATGGATAGAAATGAAGCCAAAGGTGATGGTATGGTATTCTCTAGTAAAGACGAAGCTATAATGGCATATCAAGTTAAGGAAATTGACATCCATGCTCAAATAAATGTTAGAATGTTTAGAACTGTTGATGGAGTTTCAAAGTCTAAAATAATCAAAACAACTGTTGGAAAGATTATATTTAATGAATCTATACCGCAAAACTTAGGCTTAGTTAATAGAGAGAATGAAGAAGAAATGTTCAATTTAGAAGTTGATTTCTTGGTTACTAAAAAGTCTTTGGGAAAAATAATCGATCAATGCTATATGAAACATGGTCCAGTTAAGACATCTATAATGCTTGATAATATCAAAGCTTTAGGATATCATTATTCATCAATTGGAGCTGTTACAGTTGCATCATCAGATATAATAGTACCAGATTCTAAATATGAATTACTTAAAGAAGCAGATGAAACAATTGAAAAGATTGAAAAGATGTATAAAAGAGGATTCATTTCAGATGAGGAAAGATATGAACGAGTTATAGAAAAATGGACTCAAACTACTGAAGATGTTGCTAATGCATTAATGGATAGTCTTGATAAGTTCAACCCTATATATATGATGGCTGACTCAGGAGCCAGAGGATCAAAATCTCAAATCAAGCAATTAGCTGGTATGAGAGGACTTATGGCAAGTCCATCTGGTAAGATTATCGAGTTACCAATTAGAGCTTCATTTAAAGAAGGATTAGATGTTCTTGAATATTTCTCATCTACACATGGTGCTAGAAAAGGTAATGCAGATACAGCTTTAAAAACTGCGGATTCAGGATATTTGACAAGAAGACTTGTTGATGTATCACAAGATGTTATAGTAAGGGAAGAAGACTGTGGTGTAGAAGATGGAATTGTTGTAAGTGAAATAAAAGAAGGCAATGAAACTATCGAAGAATTAAGAGAAAGATTAATTGGAAGATATACTGCTGAAGATATTATTGATCCTAATAATGGAGATGTGATTTATCCAAGAAATGAATATATGGATCCATATGCAGCAGATAAGATTGTTTCAGCAGGAGTTAAGAAAGTAAAAATCAGATCAGTATTTACTTGTAAATGTAAAGTTGGAGTTTGTGCTAAATGTTATGGTATGAACATGGCTACTGCTAAAAAGATTGATATAGGTGAAGCTGTTGGAATAATAGCTGCACAATCAATTGGGGAACCAGGAACTCAGCTTACTATGAGAACATTCCATACAGGTGGAGTTGCTGGAGCAGATATTACCCAGGGGTTACCTAGAGTTGAAGAATTATTTGAAGCTAGAAAGCCAAAGGGACTTGCAATTGTAAGTGAAATTACTGGTAGTGTAAAAATGGAAGAAACGAAGAAAAAGAGAACAGTGATAGTTATGAGTTCAGATGGTGAAGAACGTAGCTATGATATACCGTTCGGTTCGAGATTAAAAGTGAATGAAGGAGATTACATTGAAGCCGGAGATGAAATTACAGAAGGTTCGGTAAATCCTCATGATATTATGAGCATAAAAGGTATAGATGGAGCAAGAAGATATTTACTTTCGGAAGTTCAGAAAGTTTATAGACTACAAGGTGTTGATATTAATGATAAGCATTTAGAGGTAGTTGTTAGACAAATGACTAGAAAAATAAAAATTCTTGAATCAGGAGATTCAGATTTATTGCCAGGAACTATGATTGATATGTTTGATTTTCATGAGGAAAATGCTAGAGTTAGAGAATTTGGCGGAGAAGAAGCAAAAGGAGAACAAACTCTACTAGGTATTACTAAAGCAGCATTAGCAACTGATAGTTTCTTATCGGCGGCTTCGTTCCAAGAAACCACAAGAGTATTAACGGAAGCAGCAATTAAAGGAAAAGTTGATCCTTTAGTTGGATTGAAAGAAAATGTAATAATTGGTAAGTTGATTCCAGCTGGTACTGGAATGATGAGATATAGATCTTTAAAAGTAGAAACAGATAACCAATTAGTAGAAGAAGCAGTTACAGAAGTGGTTGAAGAATAGAATTTAATTATATTGACATATATAATGTTAAATGATAAAATACAGTTTGTGTGATTTCATATGTGAGATCACGCAAATATGTGTTAATATAATAATTCTAATAGGTAAACTTTACATTACGTTGAACTGTTGGTTTAGTATGTATTTAATACATAACTATAATTTAATTATTTGCGTTTATCTTAATTTAAAAATAGATAAATAAATTATTGGGAGGTGAAAAGATGCCAACTATTAGCCAATTGGTAAGAAAAGGTAGAAAGACAACAGCAGTTAAGTCAACTGCACCAGCACTTAAAGAATGTCCACAAAAAAGAGGAGTATGTACAGTAGTTAAAACAACAACTCCTAAGAAACCTAACTCAGCGTTAAGAAAAATTGCCAGAGTAAGATTGACAAATGGATATGAAGTAACTGCATATATTGGTGGAGTGGGCCACAACTTACAAGAACATAGTGTTGTTCTAATAAGAGGTGGAAGAGTTAAAGACGTTCCTGGTGTTAGATACCATATTGTAAGAGGTGCATTAGATTGTGCTGGAGTAGCTAACAGATTACAAGGAAGATCAAAGTACGGTGCTAAGAAACCTAAACAAAAATAGGCTTTTTAATTAAAAATAGTGCTTATCTTCAACATGAGTTATAGATTTGAATTTCAGTTTATATAGATGTAAAAGATGTAGCGCTTTGCGGTGTTATAAAAATGCCGAGTACCGATGAACTTAAATTTAAAATGTTAAGGAGGGAAGAAAAGTGCCAAGAAAAGGACATATTGCAAAAAGAGATGTATTACCAGATCCAGTGTACAATTCAAAAGTTGTTACTAAATTTATAAACAGCATAATGGAAGATGGTAAGAAGGGTGTTGCCCAAAAGATATGCTATGAAGCATTTGAATTAATGGCAAAAAGAAGTGGAAAAGAAGCTTTAGAGGTATTTGAAGAAGCTATGAATAACGTAATGCCATTACTTGAAGTTAAAGCTAGAAGAATAGGTGGTGCTACATATCAAGTTCCAATAGAAGTTAGACCTGAAAGAAGACAGACATTAGGAATAAGATGGATGTTAATAGCAGCAAGAAAAAGAGGCGAAAAGCTAATGAGTGAAAGAGTTGCTGGTGAATTATTAGATGCATCTAATAACACAGGAGCAGCTGTTAAGAAGAGAGAAGATACTCATAAAATGGCAGAAGCTAATAAAGCATTTGCTCATTACAGATACTAATAAAAATAAAACTGTTTTGGCGTATGCTAAGGCAGTTTTGTCAAATTAAATTAAATTTACTCGTTGAGAGGAGGACAAATAAATGGCTAGAAAATATCCTTTAGATAAGTTTCGTAACTTTGGTATAATGGCTCATATTGATGCAGGTAAGACAACTACTACTGAACGTATATTGTTCTATACAGGAGTGAGTCATAAAATAGGAGAAGTTCATGATGGTGAAGCTACAATGGACTGGATGGTTCAAGAACAAGAAAGAGGTATAACAATTACTTCTGCAGCAACTTCATGTTTCTGGAAAGAACATGAACTTAATATTATAGATACTCCTGGTCACGTAGACTTTACTGTTGAAGTTGAAAGATCATTAAGAGTACTTGATGGAGCTGTTACAGTTCTTGATGCAAAGAGTGGTGTTGAACCACAAACTGAAACTGTTTGGAGACAGGCAGATAAGTATGGTGTACCAAGAATGATATATGTAAATAAAATGGATGCAACAGGTGCTGACTTCTTTAGATGTATTCAAACAGTTAAAGATAGATTGAAAGCAAATGCAGTACCAATTCAAATTCCAATAGGTAGTGAGCAAGGTTTCAAGGGAATGGTTGACCTTATAAAAAATGTTGCTTTTATATTTTATGATGATCTTGGAAAAGATATGAGAGAAGAAGAAATTCCAGCTGAATATGTTGAGCAAGCTGAAGAATATAGAAGTGCAATGATAGAAGCTATTGCTGAAACAGATGAAGAATTAATGGAAAAATATTTAGAAGGTGAAGAGCTTACAATTGAAGAGTTAAAAAATGCTTTAAGAAAAGCTACAATTGCTAACGAAATATATCCTTGTATTTGTGGTTCTTCATACAAAAACAAAGGTGTTCAAGAAATGATTGATGGAGTTGTAGATTACTTGCCATCACCATTAGATGTTCCAGCGATAAAAGGAACAACACTAGATGGAGAAGAAGATCATAGAAATTCTTCTGACTCTGAACCATTATCAGCTTTAGCATTCAAGATAGCTACTGATCCATTTGTTGGTAAATTAGCGTTCACAAGAATATATTCAGGTGTAATGCAAAGTGGTTCATATGTTCTTAACTCAACAAAAGGCAAGAAGGAAAGAATTGGTAGACTTGTTAAGATGCATTCAAATTCAAGATCTGAAGTTGAATCATTAGAAGCAGGGGAAATTGGTGCAGTAATTGGATTAAAGAACACTACAACAGGTGATACTTTGTGTGCAGAAAATAGTCCAATAATTCTTGAAGCTATGGAATTCCCAGAACCAGTTATAAATGTAGCTATTGAGCCAAAAACAAAAGATGCTCAAGAAAAGATGGGGATGGCATTAGCTAAGTTAGCAGAAGAAGATCCAACTTTTAAGACTTGGACTGACACAGAAACAGGTCAAACAATTATTGCAGGTATGGGAGAACTTCACTTAGAAATTATCGTTGATAGACTTCAAAGAGAATTTAAGGTTGAATGTAATGTTGGTGCTCCTCAAGTTGCATATAAAGAAACAATTAGAAGTGCTGTTAAAGCTGAAGCGAAATACGCTAAACAATCAGGTGGTAAGGGACAATACGGTCATGCTGTAATTGAAATGGAACCAACTGAAGGTGAATATGTATTTGAAAATGCAGTTGTTGGTGGTGCTATTCCTAAGGAATATATTCCAGCTATTGACAATGGTATTAGAGAAGCAGCTTTAAATGGTATTATTGCTGGATATAACGTTATTAACTTCAAAGTTAAGTTAGTACATGGTTCATACCATGAAGTTGACTCATCTGAAATGGCATTTAAGATTGCAGGATCTATGGCATTTAAGAATGCTATGGCGAAAGCAAGTCCAGTACTTCTTGAACCAATGATGAAAGTTGAAGTAACAGTTCCAGAAGAATATATGGGAGATGTTATTGGAGACATCAATTCAAGAAGAGGTAGAATGGAAGGAATGGAAGCTGTTAATGGAGCTCAAGTTATTAGAGCATTTGTTCCATTATCAGAAATGTTCGGTTATGCTACTTCATTAAGATCTAGAACTCAAGGTAGAGGAGTTTACTCAATGGTATTTGATCATTATGAAGAAGTACCAAAGAATATCCAAGAACAAATTGCTGGTAGCAGATCTAAATAATAAATGATTTTGTATCATGTTGTATAAAATTTTCTTGATTTTGAATAATTTTTATATAACATGATAAAAAACTGAATAATAGATATGGATATTAAAATATCTATAAGTTATAATATTTACGAAAAGATTCTTTAAATTAATGTCTATTAAGGGAGGAAAATTACAATGGCAAAAGCAAAGTATGAAAGAAGTAAGCCACACGTTAATATTGGAACAATAGGTCACGTAGACCATGGTAAGACAACATTAACAGCAGCAATAACAACAGTATTAGCAAACAAAGGATTTGCAGAAGCATTTAACTATGCAGATATTGATAAGGCTCCAGAAGAAAAAGAAAGAGGAATCACAATCAATACAGCACACGTTGAATACCAAACAGAAAACAGACACTATGCTCACGTTGACTGTCCAGGACATGCTGACTATGTTAAGAACATGATCACAGGAGCAGCACAAATGGATGGAGCTATCTTAGTTGTATCAGCAGCAGATGGTCCAATGCCACAAACAAGAGAACATATCTTACTTGGATCAAGAGTAGGTATCCAATATATCGTAGTATTCTTAAATAAAGCAGATATGGTAGATGATCCAGAATTATTAGAATTAGTTGAAATGGAAGTTAGAGAATTATTAAGTGAATATGACTTCCCAGGAGACGATATTCCAGTAATAACAGGATCAGCATTAAAAGCATTAGAAAACCCAACAGATGAAGAAGCAATTAAGCCAATCATGGACTTAATGGAAGCAGTAGATAGCTATATCCCAACTCCAGAAAGAGCAACAGATAAAGCATTCTTAATGCCAATCGAAGATGTATTCACAATTACAGGAAGAGGAACAGTTGCAACAGGAAGAGTTGAAGCTGGAATACTTCACGTAGGAGATGAAGTAGAAATCGTTGGATTATCAGAAGAAAAGAAGAAGGTTGTAGTAACTGGAATCGAAATGTTCAGAAAGTTATTAGACGAAGCGCAAGCAGGGGATAACATTGGAGCATTATTAAGAGGAGTTCAAAGAACTGATATTGAAAGAGGTCAAGTATTATCAAAACCAAATTCAGTACACCCTCACACAAAATTTGTAGGTCAAGTATACGTACTTAAGAAAGAAGAAGGTGGAAGACATACTCCATTCTTCGATGGATATAGACCACAATTCTATTTCAGAACAACAGACGTTACAGGATCAATCAAATTACCAGACGGAATGGAAATGGTAATGCCTGGAGATCACATTGATATGAATGTAGAATTAATCACTCCAATCGCAATGGATGAAGGATTAAGATTCGCTATCAGAGAAGGTGGAAGAACTGTAGGTTCTGGAGTTGTTACTAGTATAGTAGAATAGGAAATCTTATAAAAGCAAGGCATTTTACCTTGCTTTTATTTTACTAAAAATTGAAAAAATAAAAACAATCAATGTTAAGAGAATAAAGTCAAAAGTTGCTTGAAAATTACAGTAATCTGAATAAAAGTAGATTATAAAACAATAAATAAAAAAAGTTTATAAAATGTAAAAAAAAGCTTGAAAACACTATATAACAATAGTATAATTAAGAAGTTGCATAGCATACAGCTAAGAATTAAGAGGTTGCCGGGCTTCCGGGTAATTCTTAATGAGTAAGTTTGGATCTAGAATCCAACGACAGGGATTAAATCTGATGTCGGAGTGTTGCGAAACACCTGGAACAGTTTACAGAGGAATTGCTGTTGTGCGTTCGAAGTAAAACGTACATAAAAAGGAGGGAAATGAAATGTCAAAGCAAAAAATAAGAATTAGATTAAAAGCATTTGATCACACAATATTAGATCAATCCGCTGAAAAAATCGTTGAAACTGCTAAAACAACAGGCGCGAAGGTTGTAGGTCCAGTACCATTACCAACTGAAAAAGATGTTGTTACTATATTAAGAGCGGTTCATAAGTACAAAGATTCAAGAGAACAATTTGAGATAAGAACTCATAAGAGATTAATCGATATTGTTAATCCATCACCAAAAACTGTTGATGCATTAATGAGATTAAATCTTCCAGCAGGTGTTGATATAGAAATCAAGCTATAATACTGGAATAATATAAAAACGGCTAGTTATGATTGTTAACAGTCCGCTAATTAGTTTGGGAGGTGTAAATACATGAAAAAAGCTATAATAGGAAAGAAAATAGGAATGACACAGATTTTTGATGAAAAAGGAAAAGTGATTCCTGTAACTGTAGTTGAAGCTGGTCCATGTGTTGTTGTTCAAAAGAAAACATTAGAAAATGATGGTTATGAAGCAATACAAGTTGGTTTCGATGAAATTAGAGAAAAATTAGCTAATAAGCCAAGAAAAGGCCAATTTGCTAAAGCAGGAGTTAGCGTAAGAAGAACTCTTAAAGAATTCAGAATTGATGATATAAATCAATATGAAGTTGGAAATGAAATAAAAGCTGATGTATTTGAAGCTGGAGAAAAGGTTGATGTGTCTGCAGTATCTAAGGGAAAGGGTTTCCAAGGAGCTATAAAGAGATGGAATCAACATACAGGAGATATGACTCACGGTTCTAAGTTTAAGAGAGCACCTGGTTCAATGGGAGCTTCATCAGATCCATCTAGAACATTCAAAAATAAGAGAATGCCAGGACATATGGGATCTGTTAATACAACAGTGCTAAATTTAGAAGTTGTTAAAGTAATAGCTGAAAAGAATTTAATACTAATAAAGGGTGGAATCCCAGGGCCTAACAAAGGTACAGTAGTAATTAAAGATGCAGTTAAAGCTTAATTTCTGTAAGGAAAGGAGGAATTAGAATGCCTACAGTAGGAGTATTTAATAAAGAAGGAAACAAGGTTGCAGATATGGAACTTAATGAAAGTGTATTTGCAGCAGAAATCAATGAATATGCATTACATCAAGTAGTAGTTGCATTATTAGCTAACAAGAGACAAGGAACTCAATCAACTAAAACTAGATCTGAAGTTAGAGGAGGCGGAATCAAGCCTTGGAGACAAAAGGGTACTGGAAGAGCAAGACAAGGTTCTATCAGAGCACCACAATGGATCAAAGGTGGTATTGTGTTCGCACCAAAGCCAAGAGATTATAGAGTTTCAGTTCCAAAGAGCATGAGAAAAGTTGCTATGAAATCTGCTTTAACTAGCAAGGTTCAAGATAATCAAATGATCGTTCTTGATTCGTTGAATTTCGAAGCACCAAAAACTAAGAATATGGTTGAAATGTTAAAAGCTTTAGAAGCTAAGAAAGCATTAATTATAACAGCAGAATCTAATGAAGTTGTTTATAAGTCAGCAAGAAATATTCAAGGAATAAATATTATTCCAGCAAACAACATCAATGTATATGATTTATTAAAGTATGAAAAATTAATCATTACTAAAGATGCTGTATCAAAAATTGAGGAGGTGTACGCATAATGAAATTAACAAGCCATGATATAATAAGAAAGCCAATTATCACTGAAAAAAGTATGGCGTCTATGGCCGATAAGAAGTACACTTTCATAGTTCATGTTGATGCTAATAAATCTCAAATAAAGAGAGCTGTGGAAGAAGTTTTCAACGTTAAAGTTGAATCAGTTAATACTATAAACGGTATAGGTAAAACTAAAAGAATGGGCGTACATGTTGGTAAGAGAGCAGATTATAAGAAAGCTGTTGTTACATTAACTGAAGAAAGCAATGGAATTGAATTCTTCGAAGGAATGCAATAATAGTATAGTAAAGCCATTATTGGTGATAAACACCAGAGAAGCTTAAAGAAGGAGGGAATTTTAAATGGCAGTTAAAAAGTTTAACCCGATTACACCAGCAAGAAGACAAATGACTATGCCAACTTTTGAAGAAATAACTTCACAAGAACCGGAAAAGTCACTTCTTGTTGCGTTAAAAGTTAAAGCAGGTAGAAATAATCAAGGTAAAATCACTGTTAGACATCGTGGTGGTACCGTTAAAAGAAAATACAGAATAATAGATTTCAAAAGAAATAAAGATGAAGTTTCAGCAAAGGTTGCAACTATAGAATATGATCCAAACAGAACTGCATATATTGCACTTGTTGTATATGCAGATGGAGAAAAGAGATATATTCTTGCACCAGCAGGATTAAATGTTGGAGATGTTATTGAATCAGGAGTTAATGCTGATATCAAACCAGGAAATGCTCTTCCATTAAAGAATATCCCAGTTGGTACAGTAATTCATAATATAGAATTACAAAGAGGAAAAGGTGGCCAATTAGTTAGAGCAGCAGGAAATTCAGCTCAATTAATGGCTAAAGAAGGAGATTATGCAACTCTTAGATTACCATCAGGTGAAATGAGATATGTTAGAATCGAATGTAGAGCTACAATTGGAGCACTTTCTAATGCAACTAATGATATAGTTAATATCGGTAAAGCTGGTAGAAAGAGACATATGGGATGGAGACCAACAGTAAGAGGATCTGTAATGAACCCTAATGATCACCCTCACGGTGGTGGTGAAGGTAAATCACCAGTTGGTAGACCAAGTCCAGTTACTCCATGGGGTAAACCAGCACTTGGATATAAGACTAGAAAAACTAAAAAATATTCAGATAAATTTATTATCAAAGATAGAAGAACTAAGTAGTTTGAGGGGAATAATAAGTTCTCTTCAAAACTTAGAACTTAGTGCTTAGGAAGGGAGGCATATTAGTGAGTAGATCAACAAAGAAGGCACCTTTCGTTCATGAAGGGCTTTATAAGAAGATTGAAGAAATGAATGGTACTGGAGAAAAAAAGGTTGTTAAAACTTGGTCAAGAAGTTCAACAATTTTTCCACAATTTATTGGGCATACAATAGCTGTCCACGATGGAAGAAAGCATGTACCAGTATATATATCAGAAGATATGGTTGGCCATAAGTTAGGTGAATTTGTATTAACTAGAACTTATAAAGGTCATGAAGCAGATAAAACATCAAAAAGATAGCCTGGAAAGGAGGATCATAAATGGAAGCTAGAGCTATAGCAAAATATATCAGAATGTCTCCAACAAAAGTGGGAGTGATTCTTGATTTAATCAGAGGAAAACAAGTTAATGAAGCTTTTGCGATTTTACAATATACTCCAAGAGAAGCAGCAGTAGTAATAAACAAAGTTTTAAAATCAGCTGTTGCAAATGCTGAAAATAATTTGGAATTAAATGCTGATAACTTATATGTTTCAGAATGTTTTGTTGGTCAAGGATCAACATTAAAGAGATTCCAACCTCATGCTCAAGGTAGAGCATTTAAGATTTTAAAGAAAACAAGTAACATAACAGTAGTTGTTAAAGAAAGAGCATAATATAAAAGGAGGGAAAAGCAAGTGGGACAAAAAGTTAATCCTCATGGCCTTAGAGTAGGCGTTATCAAGGGATGGGATGCAAAATGGTATGCAAATAAAAAGAATTTTGCTGATAATCTTATTGAAGATAATAAAATTAGAAAATTTGTTAAAAAAGATCTTTTTGCAGCAGGTATTTCTAAAATTGAAATTGAAAGAGCTGCTAAGAGAGTTAAATTAAACATATATACAGCAAAGCCAGGTGTCGTTATAGGCAAAGGTGGATCAGGAATTGAGAATTTAAAGAATAAATTAACTCAATTTGTTGAGAGTAAAAATGTTTTAATAAACATAGTTGAAGTAAAAAGTGCAGAAGCTGATGCTCAATTAATGGCTGAAAATATTGCTGCACAATTAGAAAAGAGAATTTCATTCAGAAGAGCTATGAAGCAAACAATGCAAAGAGCTATGAAACATGGAATAAAAGGTGTAAAAACTTCATGTTCTGGTAGATTAGGTGGAGCTGAAATAGCAAGAACTGAACATTATCATGAAGGAACAATTCCACTACAAACATTAAGAGCTGATATTGAATATGGATTTGCTGAAGCAGATACAACATATGGAAAAATCGGAGTTAAAGTGTGGATTTATAATGGAGAAGTTCTTCCAACTAAGAAAGTAGAAAAGGAAGAAGCTAACGCATAGGAAAGGAGGAATAGATCATGTTAATGCCTAAGAGGGTAAAACATCGTAAGGTGCAACGTGGCAGAATGAAAGGTAAAGCAACAAGAGGTAATTTCTTAGCTTATGGCGATTACGGAATTCAAGCATTAAGCTGTGGATGGATAACTAGTAATCAAATTGAATCTGCCAGAATTGCTATCAATAGATACATTAAAAGAGGTGGAAAACTTTGGATAAAGATTTTCCCAGATAAGCCAGTTACAGAGAAACCAGCTGAAACAAGAATGGGTTCAGGTAAAGGATCACCAGAATACTGGGTTGCAGTAGTTAAGCCAGGTAGGGTTTTATTTGAATTATCAGGAGTACAAGAAGAAACTGCTAGAGAAGCAATGAGACTTGCTTCACACAAACTTCCTGTAAAGACAAAATTTGTTTCAAAAAGAGATTTTGAGGAAATGGGTGGTGAACAATAATGAAGGCTAGAGAATTAAAAGAATTGAAATCAAACAATCCTCAAGATTTAACAGTAAAATTGGGTGACCTTAAAGCAGAATTATTTAACTTAAGATTTCAATTAGCTACAGGACAATTAGAAAATCCAATGAGAATAAAAGAAGTTAAGAAATCTATAGCCCAAATAAAAACCATCTTAAGAGAAGAAGAATTAAAAGCATTGGAACAATAAAAGTTGGAAGGAGGTAAGCCCTAATGGAAAGATCATTAAGAAAGAAAAGAATTGGTAGGGTTGTTTCTGATAAAATGGAAAAGACTATTGTAGTTGCAGTTGAAACTAAGGTTAGACATCCGTTATATGGAAAAACAATTAATAGAACTACAAAGTTTAAAGTACATGATGAAAATAATGAAGCTAAAATTAATGATAGAGTATCAATAATGGAAACTAGACCTTTATCTAAGGATAAGAGATGGAGACTTGTTGAAATAGTTGAAAAGGCTAAATAAGCTTTAAAACTGAAAGGAGGTTAATGTAATGATACAACAACAAACCTTATTAAAGGTTGCAGATAATTCGGGTGCAAAGGAAATTATGTGTATCAGAGTCTTAGGCGGATCTAAAAGAAAGTTTGGTAATATTGGTGACATTATAGTAGCTAGTGTTAAAAGCGCAACACCAGGTGGAGTTGTTAAAAAGGGTGAAGTCGTAAAGGCAGTTGTAGTTAGATCAGTAAAAGGTGTAAGAAGAGTAGACGGTTCATATATTAAATTTGATGATAATGCAGCAGTTATAATCAAAGATGATAAGCAACCAAAAGGAACTCGTATCTTTGGACCTGTTGCTAGGGAGCTAAGAGATAAAGAATTTACTAAAATATTATCATTAGCACCAGAAGTTCTATAAGAGGAGGTGGCCAACTTGAAGATACATGTAAGAAAGAATGATACAGTTATTGTTATATCAGGAAAAGATAAAGGCAAAACTGGTGAAATATTAAAAGCATATCCAAAGACAGGAAAGATTCTTGTTCAAGGAGTTAATATAGTTAAGAAGCATCAAAAAGCAAATAAGGGTCAAGTTGAAAGCGCTATAATTGAAAAAGAAGCAGCAATCAGCAGCTCAAAAGTTATGTTATATTGTAACAAATGTAAGAATGCAACTAGAATTAGTAACAAAATCTTAGATGATGGTACTAAAGTTAGAGTATGTAAAAAATGCGGAGAAACATTCTAAAATTTGAAAGGAGGTAACTAATATGACAAGACTTCAAGAAAAATATCAAAAAGAAGTAATTCCAGCTATGATTGAGAAGTTTGGATACAAAAATATAATGGAAGTTCCAAAGCTAGAAAAGATCGTAATTAACATGGGCGTTGGAGAAGCTAAAGAAAATCAAAAGGTATTAGAATCAGCTGTTAATGATTTAACTTTAATAGCAGGTCAAAAGCCTATATTAACAAGAGCTAAAAAATCTGTAGCTAACTTTAAAATTAGAGAAAACATGCCTTTAGGCTGTAAAGTTACTTTAAGAAAAGCTAAAATGTTCGAATTTGCTGATAAGCTAATGAGCATTGCTTTACCAAGAGTTAGAGATTTTAGAGGAGTATCTTCTAAAGCTTTTGATGGTAGAGGAAATTATTCATTAGGTATTAAAGAACAATTAATATTCCCAGAAATAGAATATGATAAGATAGACAAAGTTAGAGGGATGGATATTATCTTCGTTACAACAGCAAATACTGACGAAGAAGCTAGGGAATTATTAAGATTCCTTGGAATGCCATTCGCTCAATAATAAGGAGGGAAACACATTGGCACGTAAGGCTATTATAGAAAAGTGGAGCAAAACTCCTAAATTCAAAACACAAGCTTATACAAGATGTAGAATATGTGGAAGACCACATGCCGTATTAAAAAAATATGGAGTATGCCGTATTTGTTTTAGAGAACTTGCTTATAAGGGCGAAATTCCAGGTTGTAGAAAAGCAAGTTGGTAATATATACAATGTACGAAAGGAGGCACATTTAAATGGTTATGACAGATCCTATAGCAGATTTATTAACTCGTGTAAGAAATGCTAATGCTGTAAGACATGAAATGGTAGAAGTACCTTCTTCAAATGTTAAGAAGGAAATAGCAAATATATTATTACAAGAGGGTTATATAAAAGAAATTAATGAATATAACGATGGAGTAGTTCCAATGTTAAGATTAGCTCTTAAATACGGTGCTAACAAAGAAAGAGTTATAACTGGTATTAAGAGAATTTCTAAGCCAGGATTAAGAGTTTACTGTAAGAAAGATGAAGTACCAAAGGTTCTTAATGGTTTAGGTATTGCTGTTGTTTCAACTTCAAATGGAATAATGGTAGATAGAGAAGCTAGAAAGAACGGATTAGGTGGAGAAGTAATCTGTTACGTTTGGTAATATTTCAGATAAATAAAACTAAAAAATTGCAAAATGCGATTTTAAAATAATACAGGAGGTGCAATTATGTCAAGAGTAGGTAGATTACCAATAGCTATTCCTGCTGACGTAACTGTTACTGTAACACCAGACAACGTTGTTACAGTTAAGGGACCAAAGGGTGAATTAGTTAAGACTATGCATAACGATATAAGTATAGTTGTCGAAAACAATGAAGTAATTGTTACTAGACATAGTGAACAAAAAGATCACAGAGCTCTTCACGGTTTAACAAGAGCATTAATTAATAATATGGTAATTGGAGTAAAACAAGGTTACCAAAAGACTTTAGATTTAGTTGGTGTTGGTTATAGAGCTCAATTACAGGGTAAAAAACTTGTAATGAACCTTGGATATTCACATCCAGTTGAAATTGAACCTATTGACGGAATCACATTTGAAACTCCAGCTGCAACTAGAGTAATAGTTAGTGGAATCGACAAAGAAAAAGTTGGATTTGCTGCAGCAGATATAAGAAAATGGAGAGTACCAGAACCATATAAGGGTAAAGGTATTAAGTATGAAAATGAAGTGATTAGACGTAAAGAAGGTAAGACTGGTAAGAAATAATAGAAAGGAGTGAGTTTTATGTTCAAGAAGGTAGACAAAAAGGCAAGCAGAGAAAAACGTCACCTAAGAGTTCGTAAAAAAGTTTTTGGTACTACAGAAAGACCAAGACTTTCAGTTTTTAAGAGCGAAAAGAATATTTATGCACAAGTAATTGATGATATAAATGGTGTTACATTAGTAGCTGCTTCAAGTTTAGATAAAGATTTCGCTGCTAAAGGTGGAAATAAAGAAGGTGCTAAACTTGTAGGTGAAGCTATCGCTAAAAGAGCAGTAGAAAAAGGAATTGATACAGTGGTATTTGATAGAGGTGGATACATATATCACGGAAGAATTCAAGAATTAGCACAAGCAGCTAGAGAAGCAGGCTTGAAATTCTAATAAACAAGGAGGGAAATAAATGAGAATCGATCCTAGTACACTAGACCTTAAAGAAAAGGTTGTTTTCATAAACAGAGTTACTAAGGTTGTTAAGGGTGGTAGAAACTTCAGATTCAGCGCTCTAGTTGTTGTCGGTGATGAGAACGGACACGTTGGAGTTGGAATGGGTAAGTCAATCGAAATCCCAGAAGCAATTAAAAAAGGAATAGAAGATGCTAAGAAAAACTTAGTAAGTGTTGCAATGGTAGGAACAACAATTCCTCATCAAGTTAACGGTAAGTTTGGAACAGCTAATGTTTTAATAATGCCAGCTAAAGAAGGTACAGGAGTTATCGCTGGAGGTCCAGCAAGAGCTGTACTTGAATTAGCAGGATTAAAGGATGTTAGAGCTAAATCATTAGGTTCAAACAATCCAAATAACATGGTAAGTGCTACAATAAACGGATTAGCAAGTTTAAGAACAGCTGAAGATATAGCTAAATTAAGAGGCAAATCTGTAGAAGAAATATTAGGTTAGGAGGTATTGCAATGGCAAAATTAAGAGTTACATTAGTAAAGAGCTTAATAGGCAGAAAAAAAGATCATATCGCTACTGCAAATGCTCTTGGACTTAAAAAAATAGGAAAAACAGTAGAACCTGAGGCAACACCTCAAGTACAAGGTATGATTAAGAAGATTGAATATCTATTAAAAGTGGAAGAAGTATAAGAATAAGGAGGTGCACTGAATATGAAACTTCACGAATTAAAGCCAGCAGCAGGTAGCAAAAAAGCGCCTAAAAGAATTGGTAGAGGTACTGGTTCTGGATTAGGAAGAAACGCTGGTAAAGGTGAAAAAGGTCAAAATGCAAGATCAGGTGGTGGTGTAAGACCTGGTTTTGAAGGAGGTCAAATGCCTTTATATAGAAGACTTCCTAAGAGAGGTTTTACAAACATTTTTGCTAAAAAATATGTTAGTATAAATCTTGATAGATTAAACATATTTGAAAATGGTACTGAAATTACTCCAGAAGTATTACTTGAAAGAAGAGTAGTAAGTAAAGTATTAGATGGAGTAAAAATTCTTGGAAACGGAACATTAGAAAAAAGCTTAACAGTTAAAGGATGTAAGTTCTCTAAGTCTGCTATAGAAAAGATTGAAGCAGCTGGGGGAAAAGTTGAGGTGATGTAAAGTGCTTCAAACTCTACGTAATGCATTCAAGGTTCCTGAACTTAGGAAAAAGATTTTATGGACAATATTATTAGTTGCAGTATTCAGGATGGGAAGTCATATTCCTCTTCCTGGAATTAATTCTGATTACCTAAAAAATTTATCCCAATCTGGAGGTTTATTAGGTTTTTATGATATGCTTTCAGGAGGTGCTTTTAGCAGATCCAGTATATTAGCACTAGGAGTTATGCCGTATATTAATGCATCAATCATAGTTCAATTGCTAACTGTTGCTATACCACAATTAGAACAACTTTCAAAAGAAGGAGATACGGGTAGGAAAAAGATACAAAATGCAACACGTTACGTATCTTTTGGAATTTCATTCGTATTAGCTTATGGAATTTTTGCAACTATTTCAAGTAGTGGAGCGACAGGTGGATTAAATTTTATCCAAAAAGGAATAATTGTTTTTGCATTAGTAGTTGGAACTACATTCTGTATGTGGTTAGGTGATCAACTTACCGTTAAAGGTATTGGTAATGGAACTTCTATACTAATATTTGTAAACATAATTTCAAGAGTTCCAATGACAATTGCTTCCATGATGACACTTAAGGAAGCTGGAAGTGCAAGTATTGTAGAAATTGTATTATTTGCAGTATTTGTTGTATTATTACTTGCAACTATATTATATTTTTCTTTATCAGAAAGAAGAGTACCAGTGCAATATGCAGGTAAATTTGCAGCAGGAAATAGCAGTATGGTAAAATCACAATCAACACATATTCCATTAAGCATAATTGGCTCGGCAGTTCTTGCAATCATATTTTCTATGTCAGTAATGGATTTTCCGAAGACAATAGCACAGCTGTTTGGTGGAGATAAAGAGTGGGCGAAGTGGATATTGACTAATCCTACATGTGTTTTCAACCAAAAAAGTTGGATGTATTTAGTATTGTATGCAATATTAACAATATTCTTTAACTGGTTCTATACTCAAATTACTTTTAAACCAGATGAAATGTCTGAAAACTTACACAAGTCAGCAGGTTTTGTACCAGGAGTAAGACCAGGAGAAGAAACAACAATATTTTTTGAAAAAGTTCTAAATAGAGTATCATTTATTGGTGGAATATTAGCAGCAATATTAGCAGTTACCCCAGTACTTGTACAAAATTATACTGAGTTTCAGAATATATCTTTTTCAGGAACTGGATTATTAATTGTAATAAATGTTGCATTAGATTTTACTAGAAAAGTGGAATCACAAATGGTGGTTAGACACTATAAAGGATTTCTTAAATAGATTAGAATAAATGGAGATGAAGCCAGTGAAGATAGTATTACTAGGTCCTCCTGGAGCTGGAAAAGGAACACAGGCTAAATCAATCAGTAATAAATATTCAATACCACATATTTCTACAGGAGACATTTTTAGAAAAAACATTTCTGAAAACACTCCTTTAGGAATAGAAGCAAAAAGTTATATGGATAACGGACAGTTAGTTCCTGATGAAGTAACTATCAACATGGTAAAGGATAGATTACAACAGGATGATTGTAAAGTTGGATATTTACTAGATGGTTTTCCAAGAACTGTGGCACAAGCAGAAGCTCTTAACAACTTTCTTATGGAAAGAGGAGAACAATTAGATACTGCACTATTAATTAAAGTACCTAATGAGTTTATCCTTGAAAGAATGACTGGTAGAAGAGTATGTCCATCATGTGGAGCAAGTTATCATGTTAAATTTAATCCTCCAACAAATGAGGGAAAATGTGATTTGTGTGGAAGTGAAGTTATACAAAGAAAAGACGATACAGTTGAAACTGTAAAAGAGAGATTGGATGTATATCAAAGAGAAACACAACCATTAATTGAATTTTATAGTGAAAAAAACTTGCTTTCGGAAGTCGATGGTACAAAAGCTATTAATGAAGTTTTCAGGGGAATATGCGAAATGTTAGGTAACAATAAATAATGATTATTATAAAAAATCATGAAGAAATTGCCATAATGAGAAAAGCAGGTAGAATAGTAGGAGAAACTCTACTATTGCTTGAAAAAGAAGTAAAACCTGGTATAACAACTGCAAATTTAGATAGAATGGCAGAAGAATTTATAACTAAGCATGGAGCAAAACCTTCATTTAAAGGCTTATATGGTTTTCCTTCGTCACTATGTATTTCAGTAAATGAGCAAGTAATACATGGATTTCCAGGATCATATGTTCTTAAAGAAGGGGATATAGTAAGTATAGACTGTGGAGCATCGTTTGATGGATATCATGGTGATGCTGCAAGAACCTTTCCAGTTGGAAATATTTCAGTAGAAGCTCATAAATTGATTGATATAACAAAAGAAAGTTTTTTCCAAGGTATAAAGTTTGCAAAAACAGGAAATAAATTAACTGATATATCACATGAGATACAAAGCTACGTAGAAGCTGCAGGTTTCTCAGTTGTAAGAGATTTTGTAGGGCATGGGATTGGACGAAGAGTTCATGAAGATCCCAATGTACCCAATTTTGGTAAATCTGGTAGAGGTCCTAAATTGGTTGAAGGTTTGGTATTAGCAATAGAACCTATGGTTAATATAGGAACTCACAAGGTTAAAACATTAAAAGATGGATGGACAGTTGTAACGGCAGATTTTTCTCTATCAGCACATTATGAGAATACAGTTGCAATTTTATCAGATGGACCTGAAATATTAACACTGATTAAGTAGAAAAAAGAGTGTTGCTTAGTTATAAATTTGCATAATACCATTATGGTGATGCTAATTTATACTAAGGTAATCATAGAGGTGAAAAATTTGCAAAACAATGACTTGATTGGAAAAGTGGTACTCTCAAAAGCAGGAAGAGATATAAATGATTTGTATGTTATTGTTAGGCAGATAGATAATAATTATGTATTACTGGCTAACGGAAATACAAGATTAGTCGAAAAGCCTAAAAAGAAGAAAATTAAGCACTTAAGTATTTTAGAAGATATAGATGACGAATTATTATTATTAATACAATCATGCAATAAGAGTACTAATTTAAAAATTAAGAGATTTCTAAAACTTAGAGGCATTGTTAAGGAGGGTTGATTACCTTATGTCAAAAGATGATGTAATAGAAATGCAAGGAACAGTACTAGAATCTTTACCTAACGCTATGTTTCAAGTTGAACTTGAAAGTGGTCATAAGATTTTAGCACATATATCAGGTAAATTAAGAATGAACTTCATAAGAATTTTACCAGGAGACAAAGTTACTGTAGAACTTTCTCCTTATGATTTAACAAGAGGTAGAATTACATGGAGAGCTAAATAAGTTGATAAAACTTATTTAATATCTATCGTAAAAGTAATATGAGGAGGGTTAGCTATGAAAGTAAGACCATCAGTTAAGCCTATTTGTGAAAAGTGCAAAGTAATTAAAAGAAAAGGTAAAGTCATGGTAATCTGTGAAAATCCTAAGCACAAGCAAAAACAAGGCTAGTTATCTAATGTACAATATAATTTGTATTAAAATAAATGTAAATTATATTGACATTTTAGCAAAAGTCAAATATGATTATATAGTCGTTTAATTAATCAAAAATAAATTTTAGGGCGGCTGGCAATAGAATTTATTCTATTGACCTAAAATTTTATTATAAATAAAATCAACTTTTATACATTTCAATTATCAGGAGGTGTAAATTTTAATGGCAAGAATATCAGGTATTGACCTACCAAGAGAAAAAAGAGTTGAAATAGGTTTAACTTATATATATGGAATAGGATTATCAACTTCACAAAAAATCTTAGCTTCAACAGGAATTAATCCAGATACAAGAGTTAAAGATTTATCAGAAGAAGAAGTTAATGAAATCAGAACTTATATCAACAAAAACTTAATGGTTGAAGGTGACTTAAGAAGAGATGTTGCTTTAAACATTAAGAGATTAGTAGAAATTGGATCATACAGAGGAATTAGACATAGAAGAGGTCTTCCAGTAAGAGGACAAAAGACTAAGACTAATGCAAGAACTAGAAAAGGTCCTAAGAAGACAATAGCAAATAAGAAGAAATAGTAAGGAGGGAAGATAATGGCAGCTAAAGCAGTTAAGAAGACTAGAAGAAAAAAAGAAAGAAAGAATGTTGAGCATGGTGCTGCACACATTAAGTCAACTTTTAATAATTCTATAGTTACTTTAACAGATGCAGTAGGAAATGCTTTATCATGGTCAAGTGCTGGAGCACTAGGCTTTAGAGGATCAAGAAAAAGCACACCATTTGCAGCACAAATGGCAGCAGAAACTGCAGCTAAAGTAGCAATGGAACATGGCTTGAAAAGCATAGAAGTTTATGTTAAAGGACCTGGTTCTGGAAGAGAAGCAGCTATAAGATCCTTACAAGCAGCAGGTTTAGAAGTAACTTTAATTAAAGATGTTACTCCAATTCCACATAATGGTTGTAGACCACCAAAGAGAAGAAGAGTCTAATATAATCGTAGTAATAGGAGGTGTAATTTAATGGCAAGATATACTGGCGCTACATGTAGATTATGTAGAAGAGAAGGTATGAAACTTTTCCTTAAAGGTGATAGATGTTTTACAGATAAATGTGCTTTTGTAAGAAGAAGCTATGCACCAGGACAACATGGAGCTAGCAAGAAGAAGTTATCAAACTATGGTGTTCAATTAAGAGAAAAGCAAAAAGCAAGAAGAATTTATGGCGTTTTAGAAAGCCAATTTAGAACATATTATGAAAAAGCTGAGCATATTAAAGGTATAACAGGTGAAAACTTACTTAGATTACTAGAAATGAGACTTGATAATGTAATTTATAGATTAGGTTATGGTGCATCAAGAAGTGAAGCAAGACAATTAGTAACTCACGGGCATTTCTTAGTAAATGGTAAGAAGGTTGACATTTGTTCATACCATGTTGCAGTTAATGATGTGATTACAGTATGTGATAAAAGTAGATCAAGTGAGAAATTTAAGACTTTTGTTGAAAATCCAAAAACTTTACCAAAATGGTTAGAAGCTAATGTTGATAACTATGAAGGAAAAGTAGTTGCAGAGCCATCAAGAGAAGATATAGATGTGCCTGTTAATGAAACACTTATTGTTGAGTTATATAGTAAATAGTATATTTATATTTGTTAGAGAAATTTATCACAATATATGCAAATATAGAATCAGTTGCCCTCATAATAAGGTTGCCATTTATAAAATAAGGAGGGTTTGTCAATGTTAGAAATCGAAAAGCCAATAATAGAATGTATAGAAGCTAATGAAGATGGTACTTATGGTAAGTATGTTGTTGAACCACTTGAAAGAGGATATGGTATTACATTAGGAAATGCCTTAAGAAGAATATTATTATCTTCTCTTCCAGGAGTTGCTACAACCTCTGTCAAAATTGATGGAGTACTTCATGAGTTTTCTACTGTTCAAGGGGTTAAAGAAGATGTTACAGAATTAATTCTTAACATTAAATCATTAGCTCTTAGAATGAGTGGTGAAGGTCCAAAGGTTATTTATATTGATGCTAAAGGACCTGGAGAAGTTACTGGAGCAGATATAAAGACTGATGGAGATGTTGAGGTTGTTAATAAGGATCTACATATTGCAACTTTAGACAACGATGGAAGACTTTATATGGAATTAACAGTTAATAAAGGAAGAGGTTATGTTACTCAAAATAAAAATAAGAGTGATGAATTACCTATTTCAGCTATAGCGGTTGATTCTATTTATACACCAGTAAAAAGAGTTAATTTTACTGTTGACAATACAAGAGTTGGTCAAATTACTGATTATGATAAATTAACTTTAGAAATTTGGACTAATGGTACTATAAAAATAGATGAAGCTATTAGTTTATCAGCAAAAATACTTATTGAACACTTTAAATTATTCATGTCATTAACAGATAATACTAATGATGTTGAAATAATGATAGAAAAAGAAGACGATAAAAAAGAAAAAGTCCTAGAAATGACTGTAGAAGAACTTGACTTATCAGTTAGATCATATAACTGTTTAAAGAGAGCCGGAATTAATACAGTCCAAGAACTTGCTACAAAATCTATGGATGATATGATGAAAGTAAGGAATCTAGGAAAGAAATCTTTAGAAGAAGTTGAAAGAAAGCTTAAAGAATTAGGTTTAGCCCTAAAACTAAGCGAGGAGTAAGGAGGTAAATCCATGGCAGGTTATCGTAAGTTAGGTCTTCCTACAGACCAAAGAAAAGCTATGTTAAGAAATCTTGTTACTAGTCTATTAAAGCATGGTAAAATTGAAACAACTGAAACAAGAGCTAAAGAAACTAGATCAATAGCAGAAAAAATGATTACTCTTGGTAAAAGAGGAGATCTTCATGCTAGAAGACAAGTCTTATCTTATGTTCAAGAAGAATTAGTTGTTAAGAATTTATTTGATAATGTAGCTCCTAAGTATGCTGAAAGAAATGGCGGATATACAAGAATGATTAAAAAAGGTCCTAGAAGAGGGGACGGAGCTGAGATAGTAATACTTGAATTAGTATAATAATACTAATGGGGGATTAAGTTTGTACTTAACCCCCTTTTTTAGTATAGAAAATTATAATATGAGGTTTAGTATATTCTAGAGAAGTTTTATTTTATATTAATTTTTTGTTGAATGTGTTGATTTTTACGATATAATAGAAATAATTAATCAAACGCTTAGTTAATTAATTGATGTATGAGACTTTTGCATAATGTATTAACAATAAATTATCTTGGAGGATAAGAGATGAGTAATGAAATGATAAAATGCACAAATGTGTCTTTTAAATATATTAAGGACTCAGAAGGAGATAAAAAGGAAAAATATGCAGTTAAAGATGTTAATTTAGAAGTTAAAAATGGTGAATTTTTAGTTATATTAGGCCATAATGGATCTGGTAAGTCAACGATGGCTAAACATATGAATGCATTAGTGATCCCAACAGAAGGGACTGTGGTTGTGGATGGGCTTGATACCAAAGAACCTAAAAATGTTTGGGATATAAGATCTAAAGCTGGAATGGTATTTCAGAATCCAGATAATCAGTTAGTTGCAACAATAGTTGAAGAAGATGTAGCTTTCGGTCCTGAGAATTTAGGGGTTGAACCATCACAGATAAGGGTAAGAGTTGATGAAAGCTTGGAGAAGGTTGGAATGAGCAAATATAAGAGACATGCACCACATCTTTTATCAGGAGGCCAAAAACAAAGAGTTGCTATAGCAGGAATACTTGCAATTCAGCCTGAATGCATAATCTTTGACGAGCCTACAGCTATGTTAGATCCTATTGGAAGAAAAGAAGTTCTGAAAACTATAAAAGAACTTAATAAGAAACATGGAATTACTATAATACTAATTACACATTATATGGATGAAGCAGCACAAGCAGATAGGATTATAGTAATGGATGGTGGAAGTGTCAAGATGGAGGGAACTCCGAAAGAAATTTTCCCAAGAGTAGAGCATATGAAAAAAATAGGGTTAGATGTTCCACAGGTTACTGAGTTAGCTTATGAATTGAAAAAAGCTGGCATAGATATCAATGAAAAAATATTAAATGTAGATGAGATGGTGAATGAATTATGTCAATTAAAATAGAAAATTTAACACATATATACATGCCCAAAAGTCCATTTGAAAAGGTAGCATTGGATGATGTGAGTTTAGAAATAAAAGATGGGGAGTTTGTGGCTTTAATCGGACATACAGGATCAGGAAAATCAACTTTAATTCAACATTTTAACGGATTGCTAGAGGCTACTAGTGGAAAAATAATTGTTGATGGAATTGATATTACAGATAAAAAAGTTAAATTAGCAGATGTAAGAAAAAAGGTGGGCTTGGTATTTCAATATCCAGAGTATCAAATTTTTGAAGAGACAATTGCTAAGGACATTGAATTTGGACCTAAAAATTTAGGGCTCTCCAATGAAGAAATTCATGAAAGAGTAATTAAAGCTATGGAGATGGTTGGTTTAGATTATGAAACCTATAAAGATAGATCACCATTTGACTTAAGTGGTGGACAGAAGAGAAGAGTTGCTATTGCTGGAGTTGTGGCAATGCAACCTACTACATTAATATTAGATGAACCAACAGCTGGATTGGATCCCAAAGGTAGAGATGATATATTAGAGCAAATAAGTAAATTGCATAAAGATTATAATATGACAGTAATTATAGTAAGTCATAGCATGGAAGATGTTGCTAAGATTGCTGAAAGAATTATAGTAATGAATAGTGGTAAAGTTGCACTGCAAGGAGTTCCAGGAGAGGTTTTTAAAGAAGTAGATACACTAGAAAAAATAGGTCTTGGTGTTCCCCAAGTGACATATTTAGCTAGGGAATTAAGGAAAAAAGGTTTTAATATTTCAGAGAATATATTCACAATAGAAGAGGCCAAAAAAGAACTTTTGTCTATTTTAAAAGTGAAACATTAAGGAGGAATAGATGAAACTATGTTAAAGAATATTACGATAGGACAATACTTACCAGGAGAGTCATTTATACACAAGTTAGACCCTAGAACAAAAATATTAATATCAATACTATTTATTGTATGTTTGTTTATTATCAATAAATTTATAGGATATACTGTTATTGTTGCGTTTTTATTGGCAATAATACTAATAGCAAAGATACCATTTAGATTCATTTTTAATGGATTAAAGCCAATTTTTTTATTGGTAGCATTAACCGCAATTTTAAATATATTTATGATTAGAGGAACAGAGGGAACAGAAATTTTTAGTATAGGTTTTTTGAAGGCTTATCCAGAAGGGTTAAGCACTGCCGCGTTTATGGCTATTCGATTAATTTTATTGATTATAGGGACTTCATTATTAACATTAACGACATCCCCTATTGAACTAACTGATGGTATAGAAAAATTACTTAAGCCAATTGGGAAGGAAATAGCACATGAATTAGCCATGATGATGACAATAGCATTAAGATTTATACCTACATTAATTGATGAAACAGATAAAATAATGAAAGCTCAAAAAGCTAGAGGGGCTGATTTTGAATCAGGTGGAATTATTAAAAAGGCTAAAAGTTTAGTACCACTACTTGTACCTTTATTTATTAGTTCATTTAGAAGGGCAGATGAACTCGCAATGGCAATGGAAGCTAGAGGATATAGAGGTGGATCAGGACGAACTAGAATGAAAGTATTGAAGTTTTCATATAGGGATATGATCGCTTGGGGAATATTTGTTGTGCTAATTTTGTGGTGTGTAATGGTTAGGTTTATATAATTTAAGATTAAGAGGATATAAATGCGAAATATAAAATTATTAATTGAATTCGATGGAAGTAATTTCTCTGGATGGCAAAGGCAGCCGAAGGGACGAACAGTTCAGAATGTTATTGAGGCGGCCATATCAAAAGCTACAGGGGAACAGATTATGATTAATGGGAGTTCTAGGACTGATGCTGGTGTTCATGCAAGAGAAATGGTAGCAAATTTTTTTACAAATAGCACAATCCCAGGAGAAAAGTTTAGAGAAGCTTTAAATACAAGATTACCTAATGATGTATCTATAATTAAATCAGAAGAAGTTGATGATAGTTTTCATGCTAGATATTCATCTAAAGGAAAAACATATTCTTATACAATTGTGAATAGAGAAGAAAGATTATCATTAGGATATCAATATCTATATCAGTATAAATATAAATTGGATATTAATGAAATGAAAAAAGCATGTAAATATTTTATTGGAAGCCATGATTTTAGAGCATTTATGTCTCCTGGAAGTTCTGCAAAAACAACTGTACGAGATATTAAAGAACTTTTTATAGAAGAAGATGGAGACAGAATAAAAATAATCATAACAGCAGATGGATTTTTATATAACATGGTAAGAATAATAGTAGGCACATTATTAAAGGTGGGGAATGGCAGATTAAATGCTGATGAAATAGAAGAAATAATTATAGAAGGAAATAGAAAAAAGGCTGGTATGTGTATACCGCCTAATGGATTAATATTAGAAAAAGTTTTTTATTAAATGGCAAAAAAATGTTGACACGCCCGTGTGCGTGTATTATAATTAGTTTTGTTTGTTAAATAATTTATGTATATAAGATCCACTAGCCCCGGGTCTTGACATAAAAACTTTTACTTTAGAAAGTAAAAAATAAATGTAAGTTCAGGGAGGGAAACAGATGAAATCATACATTGCTAAAGCAAGTGAAATCGAAAGAAAATGGTATGTAGTTGATGCTGCTGGTAAACCACTAGGAAGAGTTGCTAGCCAAATTGCTTCAATTTTAAGAGGAAAGAATAAACCAACATTTACACCAAATGTGGACTGCGGAGATTTCGTTATTGTAATTAATGCAGAGAAGGTTGTTTTAACTGGTAAGAAGTTAGATCAAAAATTAATGAGAAAACATAGTCTTTACCCAGGTGGATTAAAGGAAACTCCTTATAGAGTAGTGTTAGACAAGAAACCTGAATTCGCTTTTGAAGAAGCTGTTAGAAGAATGCTTCCAAACGGTGTATTAGGAAGACAAATGTTAAAGAAATTAAACGTATATAGAGGTGCTGAACATAATCATGCAGCTCAAAAACCAGAAGTACTAGAATTAAGATACTAATACGATCTCGGGAGGAGGAATAAGAAATGGCAAAAGTTCAATACATGGGAACTGGAAGAAGAAAGAAATCAGTTGCAAGAGTAAGACTTGTACCAGGAAATGGTAACGTAGTTGTAAATAATAGAGAAATAGAAAACTTTTTTGGTTTAGAAACTTTAAGAGTTATTGTAAACCAACCATTAGTTTTAACTGGAACTAAAGATAAGTTTGACGTTTTAGTAAATGTTCACGGTGGTGGATTTACAGGTCAAGCAGGAGCTATCAGACATGGTATAGCTAGAGCATTAGTTAAATCTGATGAAGCTTTAAAATCAGATTTAAAGAAGGCTGGTTTCTTAACTAGAGATCCAAGAATGAAGGAAAGAAAGAAATACGGTCTTAAAGCAGCAAGAAGAGCTCCACAATTCTCAAAAAGATAGTATTTGGAGTATATGCAATCTCACAAACGCAATGTTTGTGGGATTTTTTTATTTATAATACTATCATGCAATAGGGAGTATGCAAAAATCCAAGAAAGAATATTGTGCTTATGGATAAAAAAATATAAGAATGAACAAATAAATATTAAAATTGATATAAGAATCTGAATAATTAAGGTTGTATAGCAAACAATAATTTATATAGTCTTAAAATAGTTTGGAGGAATAACTTTATGAAAATCAAAAATGTAGTAGTACTATTTTTTTTATTTCTTTTTATATTTGAAGTGCCTATTAAGGCGAATTCAGATGAAAAAAAGCAAAAGGGAATAATATTAGTAGATCCAGGGCATGGTGGAATAGACGGAGGAGCAAGGTCTAAAAATGGTACAATTGAGAAAGAGATTAATTTATCAATTTCTAAAAAGCTAAAATCTCAATTAGAGGAAAGTGGATATACAGTATATATGACTAGAGAAGAGGATTTACAATTAGACTCTAAAAAGGTTAAAGATTTAAATGCACGATGCAAAATGAAGAAAGATACTAAATGTGATATTTTTATATCTATACATCAAAATATGTTTCCACAAGCAAGCTGTTATGGAGCTCAAGTTTGGTATTCCTCTAATGATTGCAGTAAAATCTTAGCAGAAGGAATTCAATCTTCACTAAGAGAAGTTATAGATGATAATAATAAAAGAATTCCTAAAGCTGCTAAAGATCAATATAGGATATTAAGAGATGGATATGAAGGTGCATGTGTTCTAGTGGAATGTGGATTTTTATCAAATTATAAGGAAGAAGAAAAATTGAAGAAGGATGAGTATCAAGGTAAGATTGCTGAAGGTATAACTAATGCCGTTAATATTTATTTTGAAAATAAGAATAGTTAATTTGGAGGTTTTATATTAATAGGCATGATTTTACTGCTGTTTCATAGTAATTAGAGAAATTAAGGATTTTAGTTATAGGTTACCAAGCATAAGAAAATTACAGTAGAGAAATAGATTAATATAGTGAATTTTAATATAGAAATCATAGAGTTAAAAAAATAGTATAATAAATAAATTTATTATAGGGTTGTAAATAATAGAAAATAATTTTAAACTTATTATAGTAATGAAAGAACACTTTTTGAGTGTGGAATGCGGTTATATTATTATTTTCATTACTATAACTTAAGCAATGAGCAAAAGGAGCTGTAGAAATGAGAGAAATTAATGTTGAGCTTGTTAGAGATGCTGTGAGAAAATTATCTATAGAAGCCAATTATTTTTTAGGGGCAGATATTAAAGAGGCATTAGAGAAAGCTAAGAATGAAGAAACATGGAAGTTAGCAGAAGATGTTTTAGATAAAATAATTATTAATTCAGAGATTGCATGTAATGAAGAGATGCCTATGTGTCAAGATACAGGCATGGCATGTGTCTTTGTTGAGATAGGACAAGATGTGCATTTAATTGGAGGAAGCCTTGAAGATGCGATTAATGAGGGAGTACGCAGAGGATATGAGGAAGGGTTTTTAAGAAAATCAGTTGTTGGAGATCCAATTAGAAGAGTTAACACAAAGGATAACACACCAGCTGTAATTTATTATGATATTACAGAAGGAGATAAAATTAAAATTACGTTAGCTCCAAAAGGTTTTGGATCAGAGAATATGAGTAAAATTGGGATGCTAAAACCTTCAGATGGGTTAGAGGGAGTTAAAAAATTTATAATAGATACAGTTAAGGCAGCAGGCCCAAATCCATGTCCACCAATGATTATAGGAGTCGGAATAGGTGGAACATTTGATAAAGCTGCTTATTTGGCTAAAAAGGCATTACTTAGGCCTATTAATATAAGAAACAAAGATAACTTTTATGAAGATTTAGAGAATGAATTATTGATAAAAATAAATGAATTAGGAATTGGTCCGCAAGGATTTGGTGGTAGGACTACTGCTTTGGGTCTAAATATTGAAACTTATCCTACTCATATTGCAGGATTGCCAGTTGCAGTAAATATTAATTGTCATGCTACCAGACATAAAGAAGTTGTATTATAAATATAGAAGTTTAGATTTTTTAAATTATGGAACATTTTGAATTAGTAAAGATTTGAGTGATCTTAGTTATAGATTAAGAATACTTATTATATTGTTTGGAGGAAAAAGGGATGGAAGTTAGATTACAAACGCCTCTTACAGAAGATAAAATACTAAACTTAAAAGCAGGGGATAGTGTATTATTAAGTGGAGTAATTTACTCAGCTAGAGATGCAGCGCATAAAAGATTAATTGATTTATTAGTTGAGGGGAAAGAGTTGCCGTTAGATATAAAGGATGAAACTATATATTATGTTGGACCATCTCCAGCGAAACCAGGAAAGGTGATAGGATCAGCAGGTCCTACAACAAGTTATAGAATGGATGCATATGCACCAACATTGATGGATTTGGGACTAAGAGGTATGATAGGTAAGGGTGCAAGAAATGGTGAAGTAATTGATGCAATTAAAAGAAATAAGGCAATTTATTTTGGAGCAATTGGCGGTGCTGCCGCACTTATAGGGAAAAGTATAATTAAATCTGAAATAATTGCATATGAGGATTTAGGCGCAGAAGCGATAAGACGCATGGAAGTTAAAGATATGCCATTAGTTGTTATCATTGATTCAAAGGGAAATAATCTTTATGAAATTGGACAAAAACAATATTTAGATTCAATAAATAAAGAATAAGAACTTTTAAATAGTTTAAAATTATTTACATAGTTATATTATCAAGTAAACTTGAGCTTAGCTTGTACCTAAAAGGAGAATTTTATGGGCAGAATTCAATTACCAGGAAAAGAAAAAAATAAAAAAATATTATTAGTTATTTTAGTATTAGTAGCACTGGGAATAATATTTCATGAAAAAATTGGGAATATATATAATTCAAATTCTAAAAATAATGGGCAAGAGGAAATGCTAACTCCAACTAAAATAGAAGAAGCAGATTCTGTCATCAATACGACTAAAAAAGAGGATGTTGAAGTTAAGAACAATGATGCTGAAAATAAGAATGCTAAAGATAACACTTCGACTGAAGAAAATGAATTATATAATGAAGCATATAATTTATTTTTTGCCCATGAATATGAAAAGTCAATTAATAAAGCAAAGTCTATTATAGATAAATTCCCGAGTAGTGCGAAAGGATATAATATAATGGGAATTTCAAAGGCTTATAATGGAGATTATGATGGAGCTATGAAAGATATAGATAAAGCATTAAGTATTAATGCTAGTTATGGCTATGCACGCTTTAATAAAGCGTTAACATATGAACTGTTTGGGAAAATGGATGAGGCATTAGAATGGTATAATAAGGATTTAGAAATTGAGAATTATGTTTGGAGCTACTATGGAATAGCATCTATTTATGGAAGAAAAGGTGATGTTAAAAATACTATGGTAAATTTAAATAAAGCAATACAATTAGATGCAGGAGTGAAAGAAGTAGCAAAGGCAGAACATGACTTTGATCCAGTAAAGGATTCGGAAGAATTTAAAAAAGTGATATATAATTAATGAAAATATAATGTAAAGAGTGAGTAGAAGTTGGGAGGACTTGATGTGTTTAATGTATTAGTTGTTGATGATGAAAAAGAAATACGAGATGCAATAGAAATATACTTGAGAGGTGAGAATTGGAAGGTATTTAAAGCTCAAGATGGAATAGAAGCTTTAGATATTCTTGAACAAGAAAAAATACATTTGATTATATTGGATATCATGATGCCTAGACTTGATGGAATAAGAACATGTTTAAAAATACGAGAAAAGCAAAATTTACCTATAATAATGTTATCTGCAAAAGGAGAAGATTCAGATAAGATATTAGGTTTAAATGTAGGCGCAGATGATTATATAACAAAACCATTTAATCATTTAGAATTGGTGGCAAGAGTAAAATCACAATTAAGGAGATATGAAAAGCCTCTAAGTGTTGAAGAGGGTAAGGACATAATTACAGTTAAAGACTTAGTTATAGATACTATTGCGAAAAAAATCACTTTACGTGGAGAGGAAATTAAAGTGACAGCAACAGAATATAAAATACTTCATTTATTAGCATCAAATTTAGGGAAAGTTTTCTCAATAAAAGAAATATACGAAAATGTATGGGAAGAAATATTTTATAAGAGTGAAAATACTGTAACAGTACATATTAGAAGAATAAGAGAAAAAATAGAAATAAACACAAAAGAGCCTGAGTATATTAAGGTGGTGTGGGGGATTGGATATAAGATTGAAAAGGAAGATTAAAATATATTTTAGTAGTATTTATCTTATTGATGTAATATTAATAGCGTTGAGTACTCTAATTTTACTTTCAAACTTGGGAGATTATATTCAAGTAAATAGAATACAACATGATTTAGCAATTAACAGAGTCAATAGAGATAAAATAGAATTAATTATATTAATAGCTATTGATTTAGTTTTTATGTTAAAGATAATTTGGATAGTTCGGATTAATCCTAAAAATCCAAAGGTACAGTCTCGTATTATTAGTAATATGATTTTTGTAATAAAAAATGGATTTCTTTATAAAGAAACAAGAAGCACGTTAATAGTATCGATATTGTTAGTATTGGTATTATTGATTGCTTACCTATATTTTCTTGCAACAGGAGGATATGAGAATAATATTTTTGTTAAGTTTTTTCAGACATATCCATTTAAAGGAACTATTTTTGTAATTATAATTATATTTTTAACTATGATGTATGCATTGAAAAAAACATTAGATATAATTGTTGTTAATGAAGCTCTTAGGCGAGTAGGACAAGGAAACTTAGATAAAGATATAAAGTTAGATGGTTCGCAAGCAATAAGAGAATTGGCTGAAAATATTAATTTAATTAAGGCGGGATACAAAGAGATTTTAGAAAATGGGGTTCGTAATGAAAAATTGAAGACTGAACTAATATCTAATGTATCTCATGATTTAAAAACACCATTAACTTCAATAATAAATTATGTAAATATACTGAAGAATGGTGAAATAACTGAAGAAGAAAGGGAAGAATATTTATCTATATTAGAAAGAAAATCTCTGCGATTAAAAGTTTTAATTGAAGATTTGTTTGAAATGTCAAAAATCAATAGTGGTAAAATTAAATTAAATAGGGATCTAATAGACATAGTATCATTGATACATCAAAATATAGGTGAATATAGTACTTTATATGAAGAAAAAAATATCTCATTTAAGGTAACAAGTCAGCAGGATGCAGTATATATGGAGCTCGACGGTAAGATGATGTCCAGAGCGTTAGAAAACATTATAATTAATGCCTTAAAGTATTCTT
Source organism: Clostridium saccharoperbutylacetonicum N1-4(HMT) (assembly GCF_000340885.1). NCBI lineage: Bacteria > Bacillati > Bacillota > Clostridia > Eubacteriales > Clostridiaceae > Clostridium > Clostridium saccharoperbutylacetonicum. Next base: position 219,239 of record NC_020291.1, read on the forward strand.
TAGATAATACCAGAGTCTATGTTGATATAAATATAGAAGATAATTACCTCAAAATAGGAGTGAAAAATATTGCAAGTTATGAAATGCAATTTAATGATGATGAAATGTTTGAACGCTTTGCTAGAGGCGATAAATCAAGAAATTCAAAAGTTGAAGGGTCTGGATTGGGACTTGCAATAACTAAAAGTATAATTGAACTTCATGATGGAGAAGTAAAAATAAAAAAAGAGGGAGATATGTTTAAAATTTATTTGATCCTACCTCTTAAAAAATAAAAATTATTAAATAAGAAAATGTATCTATAAAGTAGTTTATCTGCATAAAATGAAAGATTAACTACTTTTTGCATATATATTAACAAATTTTAGAGTTTTACAACTATCTCTCTAGCAACTATAATATACAATATATTGTATGATGGGAATGAATTTGTGCACTAAAAGCACTATATATAGGTAGGGAGGAAATTAGTAATGTCTATTTTAAATCAATTATGTAAGGATGCTATTAATGCAATTAAAGGCAATGAGGGGATTTATACTGAGGAAAAATTATTAAAAGCAATAACTCATATTGTTAGGGATGGAATGAATGATAATGAAATAAGGAGATGCTTAATTCAAGCAACATTAGAACTTACAAATGATAAGGAACCTAATTGGCAAAATATTGCAGCCAAAATGTATACGTACGAGTTATATGACAAAATTAAAAATATTAGAAAAGTAGATAATGATAATTTATATAGTGATTATTATGAATTTATTAAAGAGCTAACAGAAAAAGGTCTTTATGGAGAATATATCCTTGAAAATTATTCAAAAGAGGATATTTTAGAATTAGAAAAAGAAATAAAACCCGAGAGGGATTTTTTATTTAATTATAGTGGAATAAATCTTTTAGCTAGTAGATATTTAGTTCAGGACTACGATAGAAATCCTATAGAGCTGCCACAGCAAATGTTTATGGGAATAGCTATGCACTTAGCAATTAGTGAGAAGCAAGAAAATAGAGTTTATTGGGCAAAAAGATTTTATAATGTTTTAAGTTCATTAAAAGCTACTATGGCAACACCAACTATGTCAAATGCAAGGAAACCATTTTATCAATTAAGCTCATGCTTTATAGATACTGTAGAGGATAGTTTAGATGGAATATATAAATCACTGGACAGTTTTGCTAAAATATCAAAATTTGGTGGTGGAATGGGAATCTATATGGGAAAGATTCGAGCATTAGGAGCTCCAATTAGAGGCTTCAAGGGAGCATCTGGTGGTGTAATACCATGGGTAAAGCTATTTAATGATACTGCAATAGCTGTAGATCAGTTAGGGGTAAGAAATGGTTCGGTTGCTGTATGGCTTGATGCTTGGCATAAGGATATTCCAGAATTTTTACAAATAAGAGCTAACAATGGAGATGATAGAAAGAAAGCTCATGATGTATTTCCTGGGGTTTGTTATCCTGATTTATTTTGGAAACTTGCAGAAAATGATATAGATGCTAATTGGTATATGATGTGTCCTCATGAGATTAAAACTGTAAAAGGATATGCTTTAGAAGATTTTTATGGTTCTGAATGGGAAGAAAAATACTATGAATGTGTAAATGATGAGAGAATAGAAAAGAGAGTAATAACAGTAAAAGAATTGGTTAGATTGATAATAAGAAATGTAGCTGAAACAGGAACACCATTTGCTTTTTACAGAGATACTGCTAATAAAATGAATCCTAATAAACATAAAGGTATTATATATTCTTCAAATTTATGTTCTGAAATTATGCAAAATATGAGTTCTATGAAGATAGAAAAGAGTGAAACTATAAAGGTTGGAGATGAATATGTTGTAGTTGAAAAAGTGGTTCCAGGGGATTTCGTTGTTTGTAATCTTTCTTCTATTGTACTTGGAAATGTAGATGTTCGTAATGATGAAGAATTGGAATATGTTGTAGAAACACAAATAAGAGCTATGGATAATGTTATAGATTTAAATTATTATTCTGTTCCTTTTGCAGAAGTTACTAACAAAAAATACAGAGCTATAGGACTTGGAACAAGTGGATATCATCATATGCTTGCAAATAATAAAATACAATGGACAGAGCAGGAACATAAGAGATTTGCTGATAAGGTTTATGAAAAAATAAATTATTATGCAATAAAATCAAGTATGAAGATTGCTAAGGAAAAAGGTTCATATGAGTTATTTAAAGATTCTGATTGGGATAATGGTGATTATTTCGAATTAAGAAATTATAATAGTAAAGAATGGGATGAACTTAGAGAAGAAGTACATGAAGCTGGAATGAGAAATGGCTATTTAATAGCAGTTGCACCAAATGGTTCAACAGCAACTATAGCAGGAACCTCTGAAGGTATTGATCCTGTAATGTCTAGATTTTATTTTGAAGAAAAGAAGGGCAGTATAATTCCCAAAACAGCACCAAATCTTTCAGAAGATAATTATTGGTACTATAACTCAGCTTATACTATAGATCAAGCAATATCAGTTGAAATAAATGGAATACGTCAAAGGCATATAGATCAAGGCCAATCATTTAATTTGTATATTACTAATAATTATACTACAAGACAAATTATGAATTTATATATAGAAGCTTGTAAGTGCGGAGTTAAATCAATTTACTATGTTAGATCAAAATCACTTGAAGTAAATGAATGTGAAACTTGCTCAGCTTAATCAAGGAATAAAATATTATGTTTTTGCATGACTTGCTTGCTAGTAAATTAATATGATTGTTGTATATAAGGAGATGTATTAAGAATATGAATATTAACAAAAAACCTCTTTTTAATGAGTTTGGAGATAGAGATGTCAGTAAAAAAAGAATTATAAACGGAAATACTACTAATTTGAATGATTTTAATAATATGAAGTACAATTGGGCATCAGATTGGTATAGACAAGGTATGAATAATTTTTGGATTCCTGAAGAAATTAACCTTTCACAAGATTTAAAAGATTATCAAAATTTATTAGAAGAAGAAAGAACTGCTTATGATAAAATATTATCTTTTTTAATATTTTTGGATTCAGTTCAGACTGCTAATTTGAGCAATATAAATAATTATATAACAGCAAGTGAAATCAATCTTTGTTTAACAATTCAAAGTTTTCAAGAGGCAGTACATTCTCAAAGTTATAGTTATATGCTTGATAGTATTTGTTCTCCAGAAGAAAGAAATGAAATACTTTATCAGTGGAAAGATGATGAGATACTATTAAGAAGAAATAAATTCATAGGAGATTTGTATAATGAATTTATAAATGATCCTACTGATAGCAATTTGTTAAGAACGCTTATGGCTAACTATATCTTAGAAGGAATATATTTTTACTCTGGTTTTATGTTCTTTTACAATTTAGAGAGAAATGGAAAGATGCCAGGTTCAGCCCAAGAAATTAGGTATATTAATAGAGATGAGAATACTCATCTCTGGTTATTTAGAAATATAATAAAGGAATTGCGTAATGAAAATCCTCAATTGTTTACCCGGGAAATAAAAGAAGAGTTAAGACAAATGATGAAAAGTGGAGTAGAGCAGGAAATTTTGTGGGGACATTATGTTATAGGAGATAAAATACAAGGAATAAATAAAAAATTAATAGAGGATTATATAAAATATTTAGGAAACAAAAGATTGAAAGACATTAATTTAGAACCATTATTTGAAGAATATAATGAAAACCCTGCTGCATGGGTAGATAATCTATCTAATGCCAATTTTGTTAAGACAGATTTCTTTGAAGCAAAGTCTACAGCCTACGCAAAATCAGCTAGTTTAGTGGATGATTTGTAAATGATGGTAAAAACTAGAGATAAATTAAGCTATATGCACTTTTTTCGTTAAAAATCATAAAAAATAGGTTAAATTAAGTTAATTTTTTTGTTAATTATGTTATAATAGAAAAGGTTTATACTTAAAAGAAGATTTACAAATATAGTAATATGTAAAAATATCAAATTACAATAAAATTAATTATCAAGGAGGAGTTCCATATTATGAAAAAAGGTATTGCTGCTTCTAAGGGATATGCAATAGGAAGAGTTTTCTTACAAGAACATGAGGAAATTGTTATTAATGATGCAAAAATTACAGATATAGGTGCAGAAAAAGAAAAAATGCAAAAAGCATTAGATAGTTCTAAAGTACAATTAGAAACTATTAAAGCTAAAGCAGAAAAAGAAATGGGTGCAGAAAAAGCAGCAGTTTTTGAAGCACATATCACATTATTAGATGATCCAGAATTTACTGGTGCAATGATGATGGAAATTGAAAATAATAATGTAAATGGATTAAAAGCAATTGATAATGTTACAAATACTTTTGTTGCTATATTTGAATCGATGGACAATGAATACATGAGAGAAAGAGCTGCAGATATTAAAGATGTATCGAAGAGAATATTATCAAATTTTGCAGGTAAGGGCGGAGACTCTATTGCAATAAATGAAGATAATACAATTGTTGTAGCTCATGACTTAACACCATCGGATACAGCAGGTTTAGATAGAACTAAGGTTGTAGGATTTATTACTAATATTGGTGGAAGAACTTCACATGCAGCTATAATGGCTAGAACTTTAGAAATTCCAGCTGTACTTGGATTAGGCGATATAACTAGTTGTGTTAAAACTGGAGACACAATTATAGTTGATGGATTAACAGGAGATGTAATTATAAATCCATCAGAAGAAGTTGTTGCAGAATATAAAGTTAAAAAAGATAAATTCCAAGCAGAGCAAGAAGAATTAAAGAAATTAATAAATGTTAAAACTACTACTAAATCAGGTAGAAGAATCGAAGTTTGTGGTAATATTGGAAAGCCAGAAGATGTTCTTGGTGTTTTAGCAAATGGTGGAGATGGAGTAGGATTATTTAGAACAGAATTCTTATATATGGATAGAGATAGTGCTCCAACTGAAGATGAACAATTCGAGTCTTATAAGTTTGTTCTTGAAAAAATGGAAGGTAAGCAAGTTGTTATAAGAACTTTAGATATTGGTGGAGATAAGACTCTTCCATACTTACCATTGCCAGAAGAAATGAATCCTTTCTTAGGATATAGAGCAATTAGACTTTGCTTAGACAGAAAAGATATATTTAAGGTTCAATTAAGAGCATTACTTAGAGCTTCAATACATGGTAATCTTGCAGTTATGTTCCCAATGATATCAGGATTACAAGAATTCGAGCAAGCAAAAGAAGTTGTTGAAGAGTGTAAAGCTGAATTGAAGGCTGAAGGAAAAGAATACTCAGAAAATATCCAATGGGGTATTATGGTTGAAATTCCAGCAGCAGCAGTTTATGCTGATGAATTGGCTAAACATGTTGATTTCTTCTCAATAGGAACAAATGATTTAATTCAATATACATTAGCAGCTGATAGAATGAGTGAAAAAGTATCATATCTTTATAATCCAATGCACCCAGCAGTGCTTAGATTAATAAAGATGACTATAGATGGAGCACATAAACATGGTAAGTGGGTTGGAATGTGCGGAGAAATGGCTGGAGATGAAGCAGCTATTCCAACATTAGTTGAATATGGATTAGATGAGTTCTCAATGAGTGCTACATCAATCTTAAATGCTAAGAAAATAATGTTAGAGCAAGAATAATATTGAATTTTTATAGAAAATAGAGGCTATCTCAAGTAATTGAGATAGCCTTAATTTTAATATTTAATTGTAAGTAGCAGGTACAATATAATATACTATTAGAGTATAAGAGAATTATATCTTAATTGTGATAGGGGATATATTTATGGATAAAAGGGCTAAGAAGGCTTATGAAAAAGCTATGAATTATTATGAAAAAGGAAAAATAAATAAAGCACTTGAATTGTGTGAAGAAGCATTATCAGAAGGATTAGATAATCCACTTGTTTTAAATTTTAAGGGGCTTTTGTTGTATCAAAAGGGAAATTTAAATGAAGCAGTTACCGTATGGAGAATAAACCATAAGATAAATAATGATGCCATTGCAGAAAATTACATTAGGGATTCTGAAATGGATGAAATGAGACAAGATTTATACAATGAGGCAGAGCAAGCTTTAAATCAATTAAAAATTACAAAGGCATTAGAGTTATTTATGAAATGTGCAGAAAGTGATTTTAATAGTATAGATGTAAATACGAAGATTGCTTTATGTTACCAAAAGAAAGGTGATTTTTATAGAGCTAAAGAGTATGTTGATAAGGCTTTAATGATAGATGGAGATGCAATTTTAGCAAAATCTATTTATGAAGAGTTAAAACAAGAAGGAAATTATTCGAATTATAAAAAATCATCAAAAACATTTCTAGCTGTAATTATAGGATTAGTTTTAGCTCTTATAATAGGTGTTGGGGGATATTCGATAATTAAATTTAAGAATAGCAATTTGACAAATAATATATTAGCAGATAATACAGAGGAATCACAAAATAATGAGCAGAAATCTGAGGAAGATGCAAATAATTCAAAGCTAGTAGAACCAAATGATAAAGTTGAAGGGGAATCTAAAGCACAAATTGGGAGTACAAATTTAGATAAAGAAAAATTGAAATTAATGATAGGTAATAATGATTTTGATGGAATATATGTTCAACTAAAAAACATTAAACAAGAGGAAATAAAACCTGAAGATAACGAGATATACAAAAAGGCTATTAGTTTAATGAAAGATGCTGGTATATCAAAATTCTATGAAGTTGGATTGAAGTATTTTAATCAAAATAATTATTCAGAGGCGAAGGATGAGTTAGACAAGGCGTATACATATTGTGAAGGAAGTAGTATAAAGGAGCACATTTGGTTTTATAGGGCAAGTAGTTATGCTAAATTATCAGATGCTAATGAAGCGGTATCACAGTTTGAAAAATATTATGATAAGTATCCTAAAGGCGTATACACACAAGAAGCATTATATGAATTAGCATTGTTAACGAATAAAAGTGATAAAGAAAAAAGTAAAAAGTACGCAAATATGCTAATTAATAATTTTCCAAATTCAATTTATGTTAATGATAACATTGCAGCAATAGCAAGAAATTAAATTTTTTATTTTTAATAAGAAAAGGGTAAGCTATATTTAAAGATTATTGTAGCCTACCCTATTTTTATGCAATTAATGTTAGAAATTATGCTTTAATTTTGAAAAATGTATGATGACCTATGGTCATCTCGTTCATTTTTTGAGTTTCTTTCATCCAATTACATGTTGCTGTAACTGGATTATAGAAGAATAAAGCATCATTTGTGGGATCAGCACCTTTGATCGCATCGTATACCGCATTATAGCAATCTTGATCTGCAATGGCATTTATTTTACCATTTTTAACACAGGAAAAAGCATTTTTTTGAAAGATTACTTCTTTTATAGTATTTGGAAAATGTGGATCAATAGTACGATTTAATACTACAGAAGCAACGGCAACTTTTCCATTGTATGGCTCACCACCACTTTCAGCAAAAACAAGCTTTGCCATTAATTCTATATCTTCACCCGTTATATACAATTGTTGAGAGTTATGATTAAAAACTTGTAAAACTTCCTCATTCTTTTGGTTAGATAGTAAATAACTTTTTATATTAGTATCTGAATGATTTTCATCGAATGTTTGACTAACTGATGTACTATTAGTTTTACTACAAGTTTCATTTAAAGTTGCGGCAAAAACTAGTTTTGAATTAATAACGGAAAGATATAGTATTAAAGCAGTTACAAAAATACTACATTTCTTTTTCATAAAAAACCTCCTTTAGCATCGTGCAACAAATAATATTATTACCAAAGAAAGTAATTATATGCACTATTTATTTTAATAATCATTTATAGGCATAAGATAAACTACAGAATTAAGAAAAAATTATTATAAAAATAATTAAAAAGTAAGAAAATTATAATTCTCTTTATACCAACACATATAGTATTTGTTGTATAATTTTAATTAAGAGAGAATAGGGGTGAAGAATTTGCAAGAATTGTTATTAATGTTAGAAAAAAGCTTTTCTAATATGTCGTTATGGTCTGTCTTAGATATATTAGTTGTATCTTTTATATTCTATAAAGCGTATATGTTAATAAAAGAAACAAGAGCAGAGCAATTATTAAAAGGTATATTATTAATAGTAGCATTGATCCCAATAAGCTACTTATTAAAATTAGATATGTTATATTTTATTTTAAATAAGACATTAACTATTGGAGTATTATCTGTAATTATAATTTTCCAACCTGAAATAAGAAGAGCTTTGGAGCATTTGGGGAGAAGTGCCTTTGATGATAAACATTATATAAATGATAAAGAAACAGTGATGAAGACTATTAATGAGATAGCAGTTGCAGTACAGAATTTATCAGAGGCTAAAACTGGAGCTTTAATAGTAATAGAACAAAGTACAGGACTTAATGAAGTAATTGGTGCAGGTACATTACTGGATGCAAATGTGACCTCAAATCTTTTAGAAAATATATTTGTAGTAAATACGCCTCTTCATGATGGAGCAACTATTATAAGAAATAATAGAATCTTAGCATCAGGATGTGTTCTTCCACTAACTGATAATAATACAATTAATAAAAAATTGGGAACAAGGCATAGAGCAGCACTTGGATTGTCAGAAGTATCAGATGCATTAATTATAATTGTGTCTGAGGAAACAGGAGTTGTATCTTTAGCTATAAATGGAAGAATTACAAGAGGTTATGATAAGGAAAGATTAAGTACTATATTAATAAAGATAATAGAAAATAGAGCTGAGAAGAAAGTTAAAACAGCAGGAGAGAAGGTGAAGTCGTGGATAAGGGTAAAAATAGAACGTTAATTCCTAAGATAATTTGTTTACTTTTATCCTTTGGATTATGGCTGTATGTTTCAAATGTTGAAAATCCACAAAGAACCCACGAATTAACTAATGTTCCAGTGGAATTGATTAATGAGGATTCTTTAGCTGATTCTAAATTTGCAATTGTTAATAAGCAGCAATTTACAGTAGACTTGGAGTTAGAAGGTCCATCTAGTGAAGTGTTAAAAGTCAAAAAAGAGGATTTTAAAATAGTTGTTGATATGTCTGCATATGCATTAAAAACTGGAGAGAATTTTATACCAGTTCAAATAATAAATGCTCCTCAGAAAATTAATATTAAAAATAATGGATTATTAGGAATAAAGGTTAACTTAGAAGAATTGGAGAAAAAGGAATTTACAATAAAATCTAAAGTGAAGATTAAGTATAAAGAAAATATCTACGAGAAGGAACAAGTGATAAGTCCAAAGGTTGTAACAGCTACAGGTGGGAAAAGTTCTATAGAAAGAATTAGTGAAGCTGTTTTAGTAGGAGAAGAAAAGGATGTAGATAAAGATAAGCAAAGCGATTATGAAATAAAATTTTTAGATGCTTATGGAAATGAAGTGAATAATATTGAAGCTGATAATAAGACTGCAAAATTATCAATCTCTGTGACTAATGGAAAAGTAATACCTATAAATTTGAAAACTACGGGAAATATATCTAAAGGTTTTGTTTTGACTGGTTATGAGTTAAGCAAAAATAGTATAAATATACTGGGGGATAATCAAAATTTAAGCAAAGTACAAGCTGTGAATACTGAACCCGTGGACATATCATCATTGCAGGAAGATAGTGAACTGGAGGTAAAACTAAGTTTGCCAGAGGGTATCACGGCTCAAGATGGAGAAGAAACTATTAAAGTTAAGTTTAAGGTTCAAAAAGAAGAAAGTGTAACTGAGAATATATCATGTAATGTTCAATATAGTAATTTAAATGAGAATTTATCATTGGATAACCAGAATATTACTACAAATGTGACATTAACAGGGATAAAATCTGCTTTAGATAAAATAAGTGCTAAAAATATAAATGTAACATTAGATTTATCTAATTTAAAAGATGAAGGAACATTTGAATATACACCAAAAGCAACACTTGTTGATGGGACTGATGTTACTATCTCAGAGATTGGAAGTGTAAAGGTAGTAGTTAAAAAGAAAAATTAATATAAAAAAATTTTTATGTTAAGTTTTAGTGAAATTATCACAATGAATAAAAAGTATAGAAGTATAGTGCAAAAAATTATGTATTATACTTCTTTATTTTTTTGCATTTATTTAAAAATAAAATTTAATTAAAATAATATATTTTTTTACTAGTTATAAATGCATAAAAATGTAGAATTTAATTGATAAATGGATGCTTAGTGTAAAATGTGTTAAATATATACAGAAAGTATTCTTTTATGTTATAATTGCTAGCTGAAGGGAGAGGATTGATTATGGCAAATCAAGGACAAATTAGAATTACACCAGAAAGAATGTTCGAAAGAGCTAAGGAATATCTTGGAGAGGCAGAAGCTATTGGACAAGTTATCAGTAAAATGGATACGTTGATAAATGAATTACAAAGTGAATGGGAAGGTCAAGCAAGTGCAAAATTTGCAGATCAATATAATGAATTAAAACCAAGTTTTCAAAAAATGCAAGAACTTACAGAAACAATAGCTAAACAATTACAACAAACTGGCAATGCTATGCAACAAATGGATCAAGACATTGCAAATCAATTTGGAGTAAGATAAAAAAAGAGATGTACATCATCTCTTTTTTAGGAGTTAACAATGAAAAAAATTATAATATTATTTGTAATGGCGTTTATGTATATATTTAATATTACTGAGATATATGCAGAAGATGGACTTAAAATAGATTCTAAATCATTGCAAGGGAGTGGTAATGAGGCATATATATCAGTTACAGATATATATGGGATTCCTTTGTTCACAGAAAAGGTTATAAAGAATAAAAAAGAAAATGATCAAAAGAAAAAAGCAGAGTTGAATGAAATAAACAACAATGTATTTCTAAAGGTAACATCGACAAATAATGATACAAGTGAAGAAGTTAGAAAATTAGCTGAAAGTTATAATTTGTTTGTTAAACCTACAGAACATGCAAAGATTAAATATATGCAGGAAAATAGTAGTGATGGAGTATTAAAAGTATCAATCAGCATAATAATGTTATGTATGCTAACAGCCATATTAACAAGAAAATATCATAAACATAAAAGTCAAAAGGAAGATTATAGTAATGAATATAAAGATTACGATAGACCTGAGAGCATATAGAAAAGGAGTATTTGATATCTCTGTAAATAGTGAACAAATAATAATTGAATGTTTGAAGATAATAAGTGAAAGTCAAAATTTAAGCTTAAACTTACTAGAAATAAATTATTGTAAATCAAAAAGAGAGAAAAAGGCAGTATCTGTATATAGTAGTTTTAAAGAAAGCAATATCTATACAGGAGATATATTAGAATTTATATAAAGGATAATTATAGATGAATGATAATAAATTGGAAGTAGTATTAAAAATATCAGATTTAAAAGCAAAGAACAGTATTGAAATCAATAGAATAGCATACGAGCATAGATATCTAGTTCCTTGTGAATTAGATATTCAAGAAGAAGAAGTTAAATTTATATATGATTTAAATGGATTGAAACTTTTTAGTGAGATAAAGAATGCAAAGCTTGTTGATAAATTGAGGGTAGCTATAAATATAAGTGATTTATTTGAAGTACTAGATGAATACTCATTTGATTTAAATCCTAATAATTTATATTGTGATTATAATTTTAATGTGAAGATTTTAGGAAGAGATATAAAGCTAGAAGAAGAAATTATAAATTATGAGGAAATGGTGCTTGAATATAAAAGCATAATTGGGTATATATTCAATTATGAGTACTCATATGATGATTTTTATAATGGGGGACTAGATTTAATAAAAGCTAATAAGCATATAAAAAAATATGCATTGCTTAATAGTATTAAAGAAATACGGGATGAGCTTTTAGTAGAGTTACAAGAACAAGAACGAAATCAAAGAGAAAACTATATAGAAATAAAATTAAGAAGCTTAAAAATAAGAAAATATAGTATTGTTGGTATGAGCATAATAATTTTAGGATTATTAGTATACATGATTTATAATTCTATTTTCTTAAATCCATATTATTTAAATATAATAAAAGCCAACAATTATTATATGACAAAAGATTATGAAGGTGTAATTAAAAGCCTTGAATCAACAAGAGGATTAAAGCTTGATAAAGAATCTAAGTATAAACTTGCATATTCTTATATAATATCTGAAAACCTTTCGGATGCACAAAAGAAAAATATAATAGCAAATCTAGATGCAAAAAGTGATGAAAATATTTTGGATTATTGGATTGCATTAGGAAAATCTAAATATGATGAAGCAATAGACTTATCTAAAAAGCTGCAAGATGATGAATTGACGTTATATGCTCTTTTAAATAAAGATAAATACATTCAGGATAATAATAAGATGACAGGTGAAGAAAAGCAGAAAGAAAAAGAAGCTATCAAATCTGAAATTGATAAATTAACAAAAGAGCTTAATGGAAATAATACGTTTCAAAAAAATTCAGTGAATGATAAAAAAGCTGAAAATACAAACGGAAATTCAACAAAGGAAGAAGTAGCTAAGGATAAAAATTCAAGTGAATCAAGTGGATTGAGTTTGGTTCCGAGCTCTAATTAGGAGGAAAAATGTATTACCGAAATAGTGTATTATTTTTTGTAAAAGATGTTGTAAGGGAAATTCCTTGTGATAAAAAAGTATATATAAAAGAGGACTTTACAATCGGAACTAATAGTAACTACATAGGAACAATCCTTTGTGATACTGAAAATGATAAAGTTATTTTAGATATTAATAATAGAAAAATGGAATTGGAACCTTTCGAAAAACAAGAAATTATTGAAATAGAAGATGTTTCAATCATGTATTTCATAAATGATAGAATTAAGGTTTCTACCAAAGGAAAAGACTTTATTAAGATAGGTGATTCAAAAGAAAATCAAATATCTTTGATTGAAGCTAAAGATATTAGATTAAGACTAGAGGGTAATAAATTATGCAGAGTTAATGGCAATAATACTGAAATATATGTAAATGGACGCATGAAAAAAGATAATCTAATTTCATTAAATGAAGCTGATTTAATATTAATAGACAAAATAAAAATTACATATTACAAAAATACCTTGTTAATTGAAGGAAATGAAAGATACTATGAAGCAAAACTTAAAAGAATACAAGTAAGTGAAATTAAATTTGATGGGTTTCCAGAATATAAAAGATCACCTAGAATAATTAAAATTCCACCTACAGAAGAGGTTGAATTAAAGAAGCCACCAAGCAAGGTTGAAAAGAAAAAAGGTCAGCTTGCAAGAATGATAGTTCCACCATTAGTAATGATGATTGTCACAATAGCGATAAGTATTTTAACTCCAAGAGGACTATATGTTATCATGAGTATCGCGGGTACATCTATGACTACTGTATTTTCATTAACCACTTATTTTAGTGATAAAAAGGAAATGAAAATGAAAAACAAACGTAGAGTAGAAGTATATAATGAGTATTTGCTTAACATTAGAAAAAAGTTAGATATATTAAGAAAAGAACAAATAGAATCATTGAGGTATCATAATCCATCATTAAAAGAAATAGATAAAATGACAGAATTCTATAGCAGCAGAATATATGAGAAAACATATATTGACGATGATTTTTTAAGTGTATCAATAGGAAAAGCAAGTATAGAAACAAGTTATAAAATAAAATTTTCTAATGATATTATTGAGTTGGAAAAAGATCCACTAGTTGAAAGTGCTGAAGAAGTATATAAAGAATTTAATAAAATTGATAATATGCCACTATCAATAGATTTGAAAAAAGCACATTTAGGTATAGTTGGTCAAAAAAAATACATTCATGAACAATTAAATCTTTTATTTGCACAATTAACATTATTTCAAAGTTATCATGACCTTGAAATAATATTAGTGAGCAGTATGAAAGATAGGGAAGCATTTGAATGGTTAAACTGGTATCCACATTTCAATATAAGCTCAATAAATGTAAGAGGAATTATAGATACTGAAGGGTTGAGGGATCAAGTATTTAGTAATATTTCTCAAATATTAAAAGATCGAGATATAACAAGTGAAGAAAAGAAGGATAAAGTGAAATTCTTACCACATTATTTATTTGTTATAGATGAACCAAGCTTAGTACTAAATCATTCAATAATGGAATATTTGCAAAAGTATGATTCAAATTTAGGAATTTCTATAATATACACAAGTCAATTAGAAGCAAATTTACCAGAAAACATTAAGACTATTTTTAGAATAGACAATTATGAGCAAGGAACACTTGTAATCAATGAAGGTACTTTGGTTAATAAAAAAATTGAACTAAATCATGTAGATGTGGAATTAAGTAATATATCAAGAAGATTAGCTTGTTTGCAGCATGTTAAAGGGATGACTAATCAAATTCCTAATAGTATTACTTTTTTTGAAATGTATAAAGTTAAAAAGCCTGAAGATTTCAATGTAGAAAAAAGATGGATGAATAATCAAGCTTATAAGACTTTAGCAGTTCCATTAGGGGTAAGAGGACAACAGGATTATGTGTATTTAAATCTTCATGAAAAAGCACATGGGCCACATGGACTTGTTGCAGGTACTACAGGGTCAGGTAAGAGTGAAATAGTACAATCATACATATTATCATTAGCAGTTAACTATCATCCATATGAAGTTGGATTTTTGTTAATAGATTACAAGGGTGGAGGAATGGCTGGTTTATTTAAAAAACTTCCACACTTATTAGGAACTATTACAAATTTAGATGGATCTGAAAGCATGAGAGCAATGGCCTCAATAAAAAGTGAGCTATCAAGAAGACAACAAATATTCAGTGAATATGGAGTAAACCATATTAATCAATATAATAAGTTATTTAAAAATGGTGAAGCAAAAGAACCAATTCCGCATTTATTTTTAATTTCAGATGAGTTTGCAGAATTAAAGAAAGAACAACCTGATTTCATGAGTGAATTGGTAAGTGCTGCGCGTATAGGAAGAAGTTTAGGAATACATTTAATATTAGCAACACAAAAGCCATCAGGTGTTGTTGATGATCAAATTTGGAGTAACTCTAAATTTAAATTGGCTTTAAAAGTACAAAATGAAAGTGATAGTAATGAGGTTCTTAAAACTCCCGATGCAGCCAAAATCACTCAAGCAGGAAGAGCTTATTTGCAAGTAGGAAATAATGAAGTATATGAGTTATTTCAATCAGCTTGGAGTGGAGCTGTTTATGATAATGAAGAAGATGATGAGTCTATAGATGATAGAGTTTATATAATTAATGATATTGGTCAGGGAGAACTTTTGAATAATGATTTGAGTACTGGAACAGAAGACTTGAAGCTTAAGGAAACGGAATTAGATGTAACTGTTGGTTATATGGAAAAAGCATTTGAAAAATTAGAATTGAACGAAGTGAAAAAACCTTGGTTGCCACCGTTGGAAATCAAGATAACATCACCTCATATTGATATGGATAATATAGTGGATGTAATATCCTTTGAAGAGTTAGATTTAAATGTTTCACTAGGGCTTGTAGATAAACCAGAATTTCAAACTCAGGACGAATACGAGATAAACTTTAATAAAGATGGTAATTTTATGATTTTTTCATCAGCAGGATTTGGAAAAACAACTACATTAACTACGATTATATTATCACTGGCTGTTAAAAATTCGCCCCAAAATGTACAATTCTTTATACTTGACTTTGGTAATTCAGGTTTAATACCAATGAAAGAATTACCACATACAAGGGATTATATAAAGTTTGATGACAATGTGAAGTTTGGAAAGTTTTGCAATATAGTAGATGAAGAAGTTAAGAAAAGAAAAAGATTATTAGGAGAAGCTAGTGCAGCTAATTTCAGTATATATAATGAAGTGAGTGACAGTAAATTACCAGCTTTATTTATAGTAATAGATAATTATGATGCTATAAAAGAATTTGGATTAGAAGCAGAAGATTTTATTTTGAAGTTAACTAGAGATGGTGCTGGGATAGGAATATTCACAATAATAACAGCATCTCGACAAAATGCAGTTAAGTTTGCGGTTCTAAACAATTTTAAAAATAAAATAGCTCACTATATGTTTGATGAATCAGAAATAAATTCAATTATAGGAAGAGGTAATTATAAAGTAACGGATATTCCAGGTAGGGCTATGGTTAAGCTAGAAAGTCCTAATATAATGCAGGTTTATTCAGCTGTTGAATTTAAAAATGAAATACAGTATTCAAATAATATATTAGATATTGTAAAGAAACTTAAAACTTCATATACAGGAGAAGAAGTACAAGGTATTAGAATGCTTCCAGAAGTACTTACTGCTAAGATTCTAAGAAAATTTGCAGATGAGACTAACTTTGAGAAGAAAATACCAGTTGGATTAGATGCTGAAGAGGTAAGAACTCAGTTTGTTGAATTAAATGGAATGATTCAGTTAATTATAGGAGCACCACAGACTGGTAAAACAAATCTTTTAAAAGTTTTACTTACATTGAAACAAGGTGTAGATACATATTTAATTGATTCAAAAAATGGGGAACTGTATTCCTATAGAAATGAAGTTGATAGATATATCACAACGGTTGATGAAGGAAAAGAATTCTTAGAAGAAATTCAAGAAATAACTATGAAAAGAAGAGAAGAATTTGAAAAACAAAGAATTAGTGAGCCTAGCATTATACCAAAAATGTACTATGCATCATTGAAGCCAATCTTGGTATTAATCGATGATTGCGATAATTTTATTTATAATGTAACTTCAATTAAAGATATAAATGTAAATAAGATTATAGAGGATGCAATCAATGTAGGAATCACATTTGTTGCTACTGCTCAATCAAATGGTCTCAAGGGATATGATGATTTAACAAAAATGTTTAAAGGTGCTATAAATGCAATTATTTTAGGGAATCCAAATGAGCAAAATATCATAAATGCTTATATTAGGAATCCAGAAAATGCTATAGATTTAGGTTATATTAATAACAAAGGAAGAAATAAATTGATAAAAATACCAAAGATATAAATTAAGGGATTAAAAATTAGTAAGGGGGAAAAAAGTTGAAGGGCAAATTAAAACCTGTTCTTTTGATTGCAGGTGTTATAATTTTGACTTCAGTTAGTTCGTTCCTTCTTGGAAAGCAGGTTGAGGAGAAAAAGACATTACTTGGTAAGCAAGTTCAAAATGAAGAATCTACTCAAATTGCAGTTGTCAACCAAGATATGGGAACAAACTACAAGGACAAAAGTGTAAATTATGCTTCGGATTTAATAAAATCCTTAGATAATGATTTTGTATTGACTAATAGAGATGCAGGGAAAAGTGGTTTAGAAGATGGGAAATATGGAGCAATGGTAATAATTCCAGGTAATTTTTCTCAGAATATAACAACTATAAATGAAGTTACACCGTCTAAAGTAGAAGTTTATTATGAAACTAATGATAAATTAAGTGAAGAAAATAAACTTAAAGTGACAGCTAAGGTATCAAGTTTTGAAAAGAAATTAAATAGTAAGCTTAGTTACATGTATTTATCATCTGTATTCAATGAATTGCATCAAGGGCAAGATTATGTATCAGATATATTAAAAAATGATAATACTGATTTAGATGCAATTAATTCAATAAACGATGCAGATATACTTGAAACTATAAATTTAACACAATTAGAAAGTCAAAACATTGATATAAAGGATTTAGATTTAAATAAGAATTTTGAAGAAAATAAAAAAATTATCAATGAAATTGATGAAAAATATAGAGATAGACTTTTAGAGCAAGAACAACAATTTAATGGAGTGAAAAATGAACTGTTAAAGGTCACAGGAAATAGTTCTGTTGGAATTAAGTCTTTTAGAAGTAAAATTCAAAATATGACTCCAGAGGAATTAAGACGAGCATTATCAAAACGACATAATTATAACTATGGTGTATTGTCGAGAAATAATGATGTAAATGTTAGTGAAGTTAACGAATTTATAGAAGATTTTACTAAGAAAGATGGATATATAGATGACTTAGTTAACAAATATAATCAAAATGTTTTAGCCCAAGTTGATGAAAAAGGGAAAAACGCAATTGGGAAAGCTAATGAAAATCTAGATAAAGTAAAAGAAACAACAGATTTTAGTAAGGATACGTTAGAAAACAGCACTATAAAACAATTAAAAAGTTTAAGAAGTAATATTGTACTTGGAAATGATCCTAAACTACAATCACTAAATGAAGAATATTTATTATATGGAGAAATGGTTAAGGAGCTTAGAAAGAGTAATCCAGGAGAATTTGATAGAGTTTACAATAATGTTGTTGCTGAAAATAAGATTAATTATTCTAATATATTAAAAGATCCTGCTGCAGAAAGATCTCCAGGTAATACATTTGCAAACTGGAATGATTTGAAGACATATATTACTAATATTCCAGTTGAGCAGAAAGATTCATTTGTATTAGACAGAAGCAGTAAATATAAGAATTCTAATGTAAATGCTCTTAGTTTGAATGGAAATGTAAAGACAATAGATGATGTAATTGGACAAGTAAATAGTGTTAATGATAAATTAAAGGAATGCTCAACCTCAACAAATAATCTTCAAAAGGATTCTGACTATAAATACATCAGTAATCTATTTACAGAGGATACTAAAAAAACATTAGATGAAAAATTAAAATTAAATGAGTCTCTTGTTGATGAAATAAAGGATGACTTAACAGGAAAAAATAAAAAATCATTAATTTCAACAATGCAAGCTAATAACACTAAAAATGTGGAAAGTGTAAAAGATAAAGTTGAAGCTGTGGTTGAAAAGACAGTAGCAGATGATGGTCCTATTGATGTTAATCAAGTATTAAAAATATTTGATGAAAATTATGTGAGCAGATTTGATGACTTAATTAAGAAAGTCGAAAATTTGACTAAAACTCCAAAAAGATTAAGTAAAGATAAAGAAATTTCAGAGCTTTGGGATAAATATAATAAAGCTAATGAAGATTTAAATAAAGCGGTAACTAAACAGCTTGATGATTATGGGAAAGCTGTAGAAACTTCACATGATGAAGCTGAAAAGCATGTAACTACAATGCAAGAAGACTTAAACAAAGGAATTCAGGCATCACAAAGTAAGCTTTCAGGTGCACTTCAAGATGCTAAAGAAACAAAGGAAAGCACTGCTAATTCTAATAAAGAAAAGTTAAATTCACTAGCACATGTATTATCAAATTCAAGAGTTGGTACAGTAGAAAATACAGATATGTATAATTTTATGATTAATCCTGTATCTACAATAAAAACTGAAAATTTATTGGGAAAAGTATCTGAACCAGCAAAAACAAGTAATTATGATAAAGATATTGAGATATTTATATTCGTAATACTTAGTATTTCAACAATATTAATTGGATTGTCAGTACGTAAAAGAAAGAAAAATATATTATAAAAATAAATTTAATATGAGTGAAGGATCCAGTAAGGATTTCCGAAATAATTGAAATAGTCCCTATATAGTTTTTGAAAAATTATTATATAGGGATTTTATTTAAAATTATAACCTTTGAAATTAACTAAATGAATACAGGTGAGGGATAAGATGAGTCATAAATCAATAATGAGGCAAATTAGGAAATATGAAAAATTAAAAAGTGAAACTGAAGAAGAATTAAAAATATATGAGAAAAGATTAGAAAATTTACTTGCTTTCAAAGCAAGATTTATCTCAGGAAAAGAAGAGTTTGATTATAATATAAATCATAGAAGAGTAAGAGCAGAGAACGTAGGCTCTATGTCAAAGCATATAAAATCAGGACAAGCATATTGTAAAGGCATGCTTGAGGATTTAACAGGAGAAAAATATCAAATGGCTGTCAAAAATATTAATTCTATATCAGAGAGTATAGAGATAGTAATAAAATGTCTTGAAGAAAAAATTGAAGATTTGAAAGCACAAATAGCTGAATATGATAGAATAATAGAAGATTTATATGATGAACTAGATAGAGATGATGATTAGGGGGTAAGGAGATGGCAGCAGGACAAAATTCGGGGAATTTGATAGTAATGGATGCAGATTTCTTATGTGCAGCAGAGACGATAAATAAATGTGGAGATAAGTTTAAAGGAGTAATAGATCAATATAAGCAAATAATGTTCTATATATCAGCTCATGGGTTTGTAGATGGATTAATAACTAGTAATATACTAGAAATAGAAGAAGAAGTAGATAAATATACTCTTATTGTTGACGGAATCGTTAATCAGTCAAAAATGATACTTGAAAGTTTTGCTAAGGAAATTGATTCTAATGATAATTTTAAATATTAATACAAATACAGGGAGGAAGATTATGGAAATAAAGGTGGATTTATTAAATTTGGATAATGCAAAGAGTGCATTGTCTCAATTAAAAAGCGAAATGGATACAAATTTTCCTGATAAATTAATACATATAAGTGTTGGGCAAGCATGTGACCAAGTTAATAACATGTATAATTCATTAAATAAAACAGAATTGGCTTTATTAAAATTAATTGAGACTACGCAAACATGTGTAAATAATGGAAGAATAGTTGTAACTAGAACAGATACAGAATTAGGTAATATATATGAAAAGACATATTCAGGATATATTAGTAGTGGTATGCCATCTATAAAATAGGAAATAATTATAGTTTTGATTTAGGAATAAGTGCATATTATAAAATGAAATGAGGGATTTGATGAATAAATTTTTAAGAAGAGTAAGTGCGGTAAGTATATCAATATTACTAGTTGGAATGTGTGGAGGTTGTATGAATAAAGTTAATGATAAAAATCAAAAGGATTCGAGTAAAGTAGAAGAACAAAAGGAAAATGAAGAAAGACCAAAAGGACCAGAAGCAGTAAAGGATAGAATAATAAGCTTCTTAAATGAAAAGTATGGAAAAGAGTTTATTCCCATAAGCTTAACCAATAACGATTGGCAGAATATTACTGATGAGTTATGGGTGTATCCAAAAGGCGGAGATAAAAAGAAAGATGCTTTTGGAGCCTCTGGACAAGTTCAAAATGGTAAATATACTATATATGATGATTATGTAAGTGTGTTAGTAAGAGATGAATATGAAGACAGAATTCAAAAAATTGCAAAAGAATTTTTCCCACAATGCAAGTTAGATATATCATTTGAGTTTAGCCTTCCAAACAAATTTGGAATTAATACTAAATTACAGGATATAATTGATGCTGGTTCCGAAGTCAAATATGATCCAACAGTTAGAATAATGGTTGCTCCAACATTAGGAAGTGTTGAAGAATTTGATAAAAAAGTAGATTTATTTGATCAAAAAATGGCAGATAATAAATTACAAGGAAGTCCAATAATTTTTTATTTAAAAGAGAATAATCTTGATTTGAAGTTTGAAGATATGAATATTCGGACATATCAAAAAAGAAGAGCCATTTATATAGATGAATATTTTAATATTAAAAATTTAAGTTAATATAAGAGAGGTAAAATATGTCACAAGTAAATTCAGCACAATTGACAAATGAACAATTGGCTTTATTAGATTCATTAATGTATATGGATGAAGTTAAAGATGATAAAGGAAATGTGGTAATTAAGGCAATTTCAGATAAAGATAGTAAAGATAAAACATTAGGCGAATATCTTAATAAAATAAATATAGATAAATTGCCAGCAGCGACAAAAGATTCAAATGGAAATATATCAGGTGAAATAACTAGTTATAGCAAAGAAGATTGGAAAAACTTGATAAATGCCGCTAAAAATGATGAAAAATTAAATAACTTAACAATTGAAAGTACATTACCAGATCCAAATGGTAAGAAGGCTAGCGGTGTTTGTTTTGTAGATGATAGTGGAAATGCAACAGTAGCATTTAGAGGAACAGGACAATATGAATGGTTAGATAATGGTAAGATGGCATATAGTGCAGATACAGAGCAGCAAGAATTAGCTAAAGAGTGGGTTAATAGTTTAGGGCATGATGATATAACCGTTATTGGTCATTCTAAAGGAGGAAATAAAGCAGAATATGTTACGATTGCAACTGATAAAATTGCAAGATGTGTAGCATTTGATGCACCAGGCTTTGGTGAAGAATTTTGTGATAAGTATAAGGATGAAATTGCAAATAAGAAAGATAGGATAACTTTAATAGCACCTCAAGATGGGTATGTTTGTGATTTGTTTTTTAATATTGCAGGAATTACAAAATATTATAAGACTAATGGAGGAACTACATCAGACAAGGTTGAAGATGCACTTGGTATAGTAGGTAAAAATTTAAATGGTTTTTCAAAAGATACAATATTTTCTTTAATAGGCATAGGTATAAGTGGAGAACCTACATTATTTAAAATAATAGATGATTATAATATAGTAACAGGTAATGCTGGTGAATATTGGGGGAATGCAGAACCTTTTCTAAAAAATATAGGAGTAATTGCAGGAAGAGCACATATGGCTAATTCATTTTTTACAATTCAAGGTGGAAATGCAGTATTTAATGAAGAAACTGTTCAAGATCCTGCGATGGCGCTAATTCATGATTATATAAATTTTATGGTTAAAAATGTTTCAAAAGAAGACAGGAAATGTTTAACTAAATTCTTGATGGGACAATTTCAAGGCGGCAAAGAAATGGTTAATGGCGAGGTTAAAGACATAGATTTTGGTGAATTGAAACCAGAATTTGTACTTAGAATGGCTAACTTAACTTATTTGTGGGTAGAAACTTTAGGTATTCCAGAAGATGATAAGAAAAAGTTTAAAGATGAATTAAGTAAATTTTTAAAAGGTAAAGAGAGTGCAGCAGAATTTAGTGTCATATTATCAAAAGTAGCTAATGAATCGCATAAGACTATGCTTTCAAGTTTGAAAAATGACATAAGAGATTTTACAAATGTATCAAGAGAAAATCTGATTAATTTAATAAAGGATGTAGAAGGGGATAATCCATTAGAATATAATAAATGGCCTCAATGGGATGCGGTTGATGATTTTACTAGAAGATTATTACATATTGATTACCAACATAATCAAATTAATAAATACTATGAATATTTGATTGAAAAAAATAATTTGAGTATAGATAAAATAAATAAAATATTTGATAAAGCATATGAAATAGATAATGAATATAGTGCTATGCTAATGGAACAGGATGATAAGATTAAGCAGTTTGAAGTAAGAATTGAAAAATTGGTACAAAGATTTGATACAAGTCTTATAAATGTTGATGTATCGAGTGTAAAGGTAAAATGAACTTGAAATCTTTAAAGAAATAGAATGAATAAAAAGTTAATCTAATTAGATATTGGGTTAACTTTTTATTTAAGAGTGTAATTTATATAGCTATAAAAAGAGGTACATAGATGAAAATAAGAAAAAAGATAATAATTTTAATAAGTGTATTAGCATTACTTGTAGTATTGTTTGAAGGATGTATTAATAATGTTAATGACAAAAATAAAAAGGATTTAAGTAAAGTAGAAGAACAAAAAGAAAGTGAAGAAAGACCAAAAGGGCCAGAAGAGATAAAAGATAGGATAATAAGTTTTTTAAATAAGAAATATGGGAAAGAGTTTGTGCCTATAAGTTTAATCGATAAAGATTGGCAGAATGCTAATGATGAGTTATGGGTTTATCCTAAAGGTGGAGATAGAGATAAAGATGCCTTTGTAACATATGGGGAAGTAGAAGATGGTAAATATAATGTATATGATACCTATGTTTGTCAGTTAATAAGAGGCGAATATGAGGAGAGAGTTAGAAAAATAGCAGAAGAATTTTTTCCACAATGTAAGGTTGAAGTTTTGTTTACTAGCGACACTTTTCCGAATGAATTTGAGATTAAAACTAAATTGCAGGATATAATTGGTGCTGGGGCACAAGTAAAATATAATCCCAAGGTGTTAATAATGGTTGCCCCAACATTAGGGAGTGTTGAGGAGTTTGATAAAAAAGTAGACTTGTTTGAAAAAAAGATGGCTGAAGCTAAATTGCAAGGAAGTCCAATAATTTATTATTTAAAAGAGGTAAATTTAAATTTAACATTTGATGATATGAATACAAACACATATCAAAAAAGAAGAGCTTTATATATAAAACAGGATTTTAGCATTGAAAATTATAAATAATTTATAATGAGAATTTTATGCCGCAGGAAAAGTTATCAAAAGAACAGTTAGCTCTGTTAGACTAATTAACAAACAATATTTCAAAGATAAGAAGTTGAGTGAGATAAGGTACCTTAAAGGTTATATTATAATCATGGATAATTTTATATGAATTCTGATTTTGAAATAAAAGAATAAATGGTAATTAGAGATGAAAGTAGATATGTCTCAATTGGAAAACTTGAGCGTAGGATAAAAATAATAAGTTATACGGGGGAAATAATAATGAATAAGAAAAAAATATTTGTACTAATTTTATCTATAGTAGTGGTTTTAATGTTGGTTGGATGTGGGAACAATAAAAAAAGTTCAGATACTGAGACACAAGCGAGTTCAGCAGAAAATTTAAATGAAAATAGTACTGTGAAAGATGATAAAGATAAAAAACAGGAAGAATTAAATACAAAAGATAATGAAAAGGGTGAGAGTGTTGAGACACAAGGAATTTCAGTAATATACCCTTCAGGGTGGAAAAAAGTTAAAGCTGATGGAGATGATGTTTATATCTTAGATGAAAGAGGAACGAATGTAAATTTAACAGTGGAAAGTATGAAAGGATATTCAGAAGAGCAATACAATAAAGCATCAGATATAGATGTGCGTACTAATTTACATGTTAATGATATTCAAGTTAAAGAAGCAAATTTTAATAATAAAAAAGCAAGAGTAACTTATTATGTTCAAAAAAATAGTAGAGGAGCTCTTCCTACATGCCAAGTGACTTTTTTACACAATAATACAGCATATATATTTACAATAGCAGGAACAGAAAAGATTTCTGGTGAAAATATAAAGCTTTTTGAAAATATGTTAAATACAGTTGAGTTTACAAAGTAATAATTGCAATATATACTTAAACTAATTCAATACAGTTTTTAATGGAAAGTAGTGAAAAGTATGGCCATAAGAATAAATAATATAAACTTAAACTTAGATGATGAGTTTAAGGTATTAGAAAAAAAAGTATGTAAAAAGTTAAAAATATCAAAAGAGGATATAAATAAAATAGAAATAATAAGAAAAAGCATTGATGCTAGAAAAAAGAATGATATAAAATTTACCTATAGTATAGATGTGATTTGTGATAATGAGGCTAAGATAATATCAAAAATTCATGATAAGGATGTACGATTAGAAAAAGCTGAAGAGATTGATTCAATAATACCAGGTACAGAAAAAATGGAGCACAGACCAGTAGTAATTGGATTTGGTCCAGCTGGAATTTTTGCAGCTTTGACTTTAGCAAGAAAAGGTTATAAACCGATTGTGTATGAACGAGGAGAATCTGTGGATAAAAGAACAGAAACTGTGGAAAAGTTTTGGAAAAGTGGAGAGTTAAATCTTGAATCTAATGTTCAATTTGGTGAAGGTGGAGCAGGTACATTTTCTGATGGTAAGCTGACTACGAGAATTAAAGATCATAGGTGCACATTTGTACTAGATGAATTGATAAATGCTGGGGCTCCATCAGAAATTAAGTATGAAAGTAAGGCACATGTTGGAACTGATCTTTTAAAAGGTGTAGTTAAAAACATACGTGAAGAAATAAAGCGTCTAGGTGGAGAAGTTCATTTTGATTCTAAATTAGAAAAACTATCATATGAGAATGGAAAGTTGAAAAAGATAATTGTAAGTGGGAAAGAAATACCATGTGAGGCGCTAGTTTTAGCTATAGGTCATAGTTCAAGAGATACTTATGAAATGTTACATAAAGAAAATGTTTCTATGGATGCAAAAGCATTTGCAATTGGAGTAAGAATTGAGCATCCACAAGAACTGATAAATATTAGCCAGTATGGAGAAAACCACAAGCATCCTAAATTGCAAGCTGCTGATTATAGACTAACATATCAAAGTGAAAGATTAAAAAGAGGAATTTACTCATTTTGTATGTGTCCTGGAGGAGTAGTAGTAGCGGCTGCTTCAGAAGAAGGTAGACTTGTATCTAATGGTATGAGTTATCATGCGCGAGATTTAGAAAATGCTAATTCAGCTTTAGTAGTTACTATATCTCCTGAAGATTTTGAAGGGGATTCACCACTTAGAGGTATGGAATTTCAAAGGCATTATGAAGAACTTGCATTCAAATTAGGGGGAGGCAATTATAAAGCTCCAGTACAATTAGTTGGAGACTTTTTAAAGGATAGAATATCGACTAAATTAGGAGAAGTTACTCCAAGTTATACTGCAGGATATGAATTTAAAGAATTAAAAGATTGCTTACCTAGTTATGTTATAGACGCACTTAAAGAAGGAATTTATAATTTTGATAAAAAGATAAAAGGGTATGCACGTGAAGATGCAGTATTGACAGGAATAGAAACTAGAACCTCAGCACCAGTAACGCTTAATAGGGATTCTAAGCTTGAAAGCGTAAATGTTAGTGGACTTTATCCAACAGGAGAAGGCGCTGGCTTTGCAGGTGGAATAATATCAGCTGCAGTTGATGGTATAAAAGTTGCTGAACATATAATCGAAAAATTTGCTTTACCAAAAGAAATATAAGATATATTTATGTGAGTTTGAAAAATACCAGAGAAATCTGGTATTTTTTATATCAAAAATACATTAAATTATTAAATTTGTTAAATTTTTATTTAAATTTAAAAATAATTTTCTGAAAATTTAGCATTTGTACTTATTTTTTGTTACAATAGAAAAAGGGATTATAATAACCATGATTGATATAAATTTAACAAAATATTAACCTTATATTAAATAAATAAAAAAATAATTATTAAGTAAGAGGTGCAAGAAATGAGCAAAAACTTTGACGATTTATTAGCAAGATTAAAGGAAGTTCCAACAAAGAAAGTGGCAGTGGCAGTGGCACAGGACGAGCCTGTATTAGAAGCTATTAAAGAAGCTACAGACAAAAATATAGCTCAAGCTATATTGGTTGGAGATAAGCAAAAAATACAAGAAATAGCAAAAAAGATAGACTTAGATTTATCAAACTATGAAATAATGGATATTGCAGATCCTAAGAAAGCTACCTTAGAAGCAGTAAAATTAGTTTCAAGCGGTCATGCAGACATGTTAATGAAAGGTTTAGTTGATACTGCTACATTTTTAAGAAGCGTATTAAATAAGGAAGTTGGATTAAGAACAGGAAAGTTAATGTCACACGTTGCAGTGTTTGATATTGAAGGTTGGGATAGACTATTATTTTTAACAGATGCAGCCTTTAATACATATCCAGAATTAAAGGATAAAGTTGGAATGATTAATAATGCAGTTGTAGTTGCACATGCTTGTGGAATAGATGTTCCTAAGGTAGCATCTATATGCCCAGTAGAAGTAGTGAATACAAGTATGCCTTCAACTGTAGATGCAGCATTATTAGCAAAAATGAGTGATAGAGGACAATTTAAAGGTTGTATAGTTGATGGACCTTTTGCTTTAGATAATGCAATATCAGAAGAAGCAGCTCATCATAAAGGTGTTACAGGAAATGTTGCAGGTAAAGCAGATGTATTATTATTACCAAATATAGAAACAGCAAATGTTATGTATAAAACATTAACATATTTCTCTAAATCAAGAAATGGTGGATTATTAGTGGGAACATCAGCACCAGTTATCTTAACTTCAAGAGCAGATTCTTTTGAAACAAAAGTTAACTCTATTGCTTTAGCAGCATTAGTTGCAGCAAAAAATAAGTAAAATTAACATATAAAAAGCTATGATAAATTAATAAAAATGTTCCTATAGAATTACAAAATTCTATAGGAGTTCATTTGATAAATTGAGATTATGAAACTGTATAATAAGCAGTAACAATTAAATTGAGGGGGATTTACAATGTCATATAAGTTATTAATAATCAATCCAGGATCAACATCAACAAAGATTGGTGTATATGAAAATGAAAAGGAATTATTTGAAGAAACCTTAAGACATACAAATGAAGAAATAAAAAGGTATGATACTATATATGATCAATTTGGGTTTAGAAAAGAAGTTATATTAAACGTTCTCAAAGAAAAGAACTTTGATATAAAAACATTAAGTGCAGTTGTTGGTAGAGGTGGAATGCTTAAGCCAGTAGAAGGTGGAACTTATGCAGTTAATGATGCTATGGTAGAAGATTTAAAGGTTGGAGTTCAAGGACCACATGCTTCTAACCTTGGGGGAATCATTGCTAAATCTATAGGAGATGAATTAAATATACCTTCATTTATTGTAGATCCAGTTGTTACAGATGAATTGGCAGAGGTAGCTAGATTATCAGGAGTGCCAGAACTTCCAAGAAAAAGCAAATTCCATGCACTTAATCAAAAAGCAGTAGCGAAAAGATATGGAAAAGAAAGTGGACAAGGATATGAAAATTTAAATCTTGTTGTTGTACATATGGGTGGAGGCGTTTCTGTTGGAGCTCATAACCATGGAAAAGTAGTTGATGTAAATAATGCATTAGATGGAGATGGTCCATTTTCACCAGAAAGAGCTGGATCAGTTCCAATTGGTGATTTAATTAAGATGTGTTTTAGTGGAAAATACAGTGAAGCAGAGGTATATGGAAAAGTAGTTGGAAAAGGTGGCTTTGTTGGATACCTAAACACAAATGATGTAAAAGGTGTTATAGATAAAATGGAAGCAGGAGATAAAGAATGTGAAGCAATTTATAAAGCATTTGTTTATCAAATTGCAAAAGCAATTGGGGAAATGTCAGTTGTATTAGAAGGTAAGGTTGATCAAATTATCTTTACTGGTGGAATTGCATATTCACCAACTCTTGTTCCAGATCTTAAAGCAAAAGTTGAATGGATAGCTCCAGTTACAGTTTATCCAGGAGAAGACGAATTATTAGCTTTAGCTCAAGGTGCTATAAGAGTTCTTGATGGGGAAGAAAAAGCTAAGGTATATTAATAATATTAAAGTAAAGGCATTTTGAAATACTTTCAAAATGCCTTTTTATAGCTCATATCAAGAATACTTTTCTGATTTAGGCTATTTTTTCTATTCTAATTTGTTCATTTTCATGAATAATTTTGTACAAGATTCCATCCTTTTCATTTGTAACTTTGATGTTGTTATTATTTAACTCATTCCAAAATATTTCATCATTTTCAGCCATTATTATGTAATTTCTCTTAGCTAAGAACTCTAGGAATTTCTTTTTATCGCTATTTATCAAATTTACATCTATAACATTTAGATCATTTGTAAGCATTTCATATTTTCCAAGAGCTAAATAAAAACCAGTTGTATTATCCTTATCTCCATTATAGATTAATATAGACTCATCTCTTCCTAAATAGTTTTTAACTTTTTCACAGGCTTTTTTGACATCAATTCTTCTAAATTCCTGCTCATTTGGTCTTATGAACAATTGCTTCATACCTGTTCTTACGATATAGAAATTTGGAAGGATAATCATACAGCATATAAGAAGTAGGAGTAATTTTTCAAAAAGAGGCCTCCTTTTATTTGTATTATTTGCAGTAGTAATATGTTCTAAAAGTTTATTAATTGAATTTATTCCACAAATAAGTTGTGTGGATGCAAATAATATGATTGCACTACAAAAATACCTGTCAAAAGAAGCTAAATTAACAGCTTCTGCCTCTGGCATTATTAATAAGTACATTAAGAATTCACCAATAAGGTATGCTACTAACATACAATTACTTAAAGCTAAGGCTTTAAGCTGGAGTGAAGCTCTTTTCTTCAATAATATATAATATATTATTGAAATCAATATAGAAATAGCATTAACAGATATTAATAATTGAGTGTTAATTGAATGTATATCGAAAACTCTATTTATAAATTTAGCTGGCAATGTTTTTACAAACTCGTGAGAGTGAGAATTATAGGTTTCTTTCAACTTGCTCTTAGAGATGGCAAATTTATTTGATTCATAGGCAGTTGATGGATAGGCTTTCTTCACATAATTTGCCCATGAACTTGAAAAAAGTAATGGTACCCATACTAAAAGTATAATTAATGGTAAGATAATTTTTAATTCTTTAATATTTTTTTTGAAAGCTTTAAGTTGAGTGTTACTAAAAAGTACAAATAAAATACATATAAAAAAGAATAACTTACCAGAGTCTTTAGTCAAGACTAGAAAACTTAATAGTGGCAAATTGACAAAAACATTTTTCTTAATATCATTTCTATAATAATAAGTGACAATAATAGATGCACTAGCTAGAAACCCTAAAATGCCATCAACTAACAAATTATAAATATGCAAGGTTGTATCATCAAAGGATAACATTGATATAGTTATAAAAATTATTGTAAAAGATAAAGAATTAAAAAATACTTTTTTTAAATTGTCTTTCCATAAAAAAGTAGCTAGAATGCTTATTACTAAAATAGCTTGTGCAACTAAAGCATGTCCTTCACTATATCCTATAATTTTGCAAAAGTAATAAATAAATATTGCTGTTGCAGGAGGATAGTTTTGAAAAGTTATTGTTGTATTCATATTCGGAAGACTGTCAAAGTAAAACATTTCTTTAACTATTTTCCCAAAGTGAGTGAAGTTATCATAATGAAAATATGATAAATCTTTTAATAAGAACCCAAAATATAATGCTCCTATTAAAAAGAATATTATAGCTGGACATAAAAAAAACTTCATTGAAAAGTTTTTTCTCAAGGCCTGAACAATGAAATAAATAAAAAGCAATAAGCCAGCTATATTTATAATTTGGACTGATAATTCAAGCTGATTAGCAAGTCCAAAAATATAAACTATACCTGTAATAGAAGTAATTATTGTTACTGGAATAAAGGCAGAATTAATTTTAAATTTATGATAGATTAATGCTGCATAACCAATAAAGACTGCAAGTATTAAAAGCATTTCCATTTTTATTAATGTCCTCCTTTTTAGATATCCTCTGCTTTTTCAAAGGAGGTTCTCTTTTTAAATACCCATTCTCTTTGAATTTGAAAGCTTAACATAAATAGAATGAAATCAACAATGATTTTTACAAAGGTTGGATATGCTTTTATAAGCATTGTACCTAAATATACACCACCATAAGAAAGCAACATTTGCGTAATACAAAGGGTATAATATCTTGCAACAGCTGGTTTATTGTCTTCTTTATGTTCAAAAACCATATTTTTATTTATTAAAAAGTTAATAATTGAAGATGAAATTCTTGCTAAAACTGTTGATAACAGTATTCTAACATCTAAGTCTAAAGTTTTAAGCAAAGAATAAACTAATGTAAATAATAACAAATCAGCAATGGATGATAAAAATGAAGCTGATGTAAATTTTAAAATTAATATGTAAATTTTTATAGAATCCTTAAAGGGATTAAAATGGGAAGTTTTGTTTTCTTCAATGTAAACAGTCTTAATTTTAATCTCTTTTATGTTAATACTATTATTTTTGGCTTTTATGAGCATATTGGTTTCAAATTCAAATCGCTCACCTTCCATATCCAAAAATGTAGAAAGATATTTAATTGGAATTGCTCTAAGACCTGTTTGTGTATCAGTTACATTTATACCACACAATGCCTTTAAGGTGAAGCGAGTGAGTTTATTTCCAAAACTACTTCTAAATGGTACAGTATCATGATCAAAATCTCTTGCACCTAATATTAGAGAATCATTTGATTCACTCAATTCTTTAGCAATACTTACTATATCATCTATGTGATGTTGATTGTCTCCATCAACAGTAATAACTCCATTACAAGAATCCTTATAATTTATTAAACAATAATTAAATGCAGTTTTTAAAGCACGACCTTTACCTAAATTGATACTGTGCTCTAAAAGTATGCATTTATCATATTTGTGTATTATATCATTGAAAATTTTTTTGTTTTCTTTTGAACTACCATCATCAACTAAAATGACACGATTAAAACCTATATCAATTACTGCAGCTACTACCTGAGGTAATTTTTCATCTGGATCTAGAGACGGAATGATTATAGGTGTATCTTTCCAGTCATTTTCTTTATATTCCATAACTGTTTCTCCTTTTTAGCCTGTGTTTCCTTATATATTATATCATTTCTGTTTATTTAATCTATACTAGTATTTTCCAGTTTACATTATATAGGAATAATTAACTTCAAAAGTGAGGAATAATTTAATATAGTTATATTTTTAATTATATGTTGATGATATAATAATAAAAAAGTAAGGATAGTTATAGACTAGTTAATATTAAAAATAATTGGGGTAGAATATGAAAAGATTTAATTCCATCTTAAATGATGAACAATATATATATTACTTAAAAATAATTAAGAAACTTGAAAAGGGTAGAAAATTCTGCAAACATAATTTAAAGCATTTTTTAGATGTAGCAAGAATTGCTCAATTAATTAATTTAGAAGAAAATTTAGGTTTTGAAAGAGAAATAATATACGTAACAGCAATTTTACATGATATAGGAAAGTGGATTCAATATGAAAATGGAACACCACATGAGATAGCTTCGTGGGAGTTAGCAGAGGAATTTCTGGAAGCTTATAGCTTCTCTGAAGAGGAAAGTGAAATTATAAAACAGGGAATATTAGGACATAGAAATAAAACAAGTCAAGGTTTTTCAGGTCTTATTTATAAAGCAGATAAACTCTCACGGTTGTGTGTAAGCTGTAAGGCTAAAGCTGAATGTAACTGGAGTGATGAAAAAAAGAACTTGGAAATACTTTACTAGGAGGAATTATAGAATGAAAATAGGTAATAAGGAATTTGAAATTGGGAAAAGGACATACATAATGGGAATTTTAAATTTCACACCTGATTCTTTTTCTGATGGAGGAAAATTTAATAATATAGATATGGCTTTAGAGCATGTAAGAAAAATGATTGAAGAGGGAGCTGACATAATAGATGTAGGAGGAGAATCTACAAGACCTAATCACACACCTGTAGAAGAAGCAGAAGAAATTAATAGAGTAGTTCCTATAATAAAAGCAATAAGAGAAAAATTTGATATTCCAATATCAATTGATACATATAAAGCAAAGGTTGCCGAAAAGGCTATAGAAGCAGGAGCTGATTTAATTAATGATGTATGGGGCTTTAAAATGGATAAGGATATGGCAAAAGTTGCAGCGAAATTTAATGTGCCTTGCTGTCTTATGCATAATAGGACTAATACAGATTATAAGGATTTAATGGGTGAGATACTCGAAGACTTAAGAGAATGTATAAAAATAGCTAAGGAAGCTGGAGTTAACGATGAAAATATAATATTAGATCCAGGTATAGGATTTGGGAAAACTTATGAGCAGAATTTAGAAACAATGAATAATTTGGAGCGAATTAAGGAATTAGGATATCCTATATTACTTGGAACATCAAGAAAGTCTATAATAGGATTAACTTTAAATCTACCGTCAGAAGAGAGAATTGAAGGAACTATAGCTACAACAGTTATTGGTATAATGAAAGATGCTTGTGACTTTGTTAGAGTTCATGACGTATTGGAAAACTTTAGAGCAGCAAAAATGACAGATGCAATAGTTAGAGAATAGGATGGATGTATTTTGGATAAAATGTATATAAGGAATATGGAATTATTTGGCTTTCATGGAGTTTTTGAAGAAGAAAAAAAACTAGGTCAAAAATTTATTTTATCATTAGAATTAGATTTGAACTTAAAATTAGCAGGCAAAAGTGGAGATTTAACAAAATCTGTACACTATGGCGAGTTATGCGAATTAGTAGAAAAGGAATTTAATAGAGAAAAGTATGATCTTATTGAGACAGCAGCTTTAAAAATGGCAGAATGTATTTTAAAGGAATATAAAATAATAGAAGGCGTGAAAGTGTTTTTGAAAAAGCCTTGGGCACCAATAAAAAAACATTTGGATACAATTGAAATAATGATTGAGAAAAAAAGACATAAAGCATATATAGGGTTAGGTTCTAATATTGGAGATAAAGAAAAATATTTAAATGAAGCAATCAATAAAATATCTAATGAAGAGAGTATTGAAGTATTAAAGAAATCTTCATTTATTACAACAAAACCGTGGGGATATTTAGAACAAGAAGATTTTTTAAATTCTGTTATTGAAATTGAAACAACTCTTGAAGTTGAAGAACTTATGGATTTATTATTAGAATTCGAAGCTGAATTAGATAGAAAAAGAACAATTAAGTGGGGACCAAGAACTATCGATTTAGATATTATTATGTATGATGAAATTATATCTTCTAATGAAAAGGTGGTTTTACCACATCCAAGAATGCATCAAAGAGAATTTGTATTAAAGCCGTTAAATGAAATAGCACCATATCTTATGCATCCTGTACTACATAAAAGAATATTTACATTATTGGAGGAATTAACTTTAAATAATTAATTAGAAATTTTGATAAGATAGGAGTAATTTATGAGAAGTTCACTAAAGTTTACAAATAAATTAAAGATGTTATCTGAAATGGAATATGAATCTAAATTTCAAGTATTGGAATATGAAGATTTAGACGGGGCTACAGATGTGCAGACAGCTTTTGGACTAAACATAATAAAACAAAGTGGTATAAAGTTAAAACAAGTTAGAATAATATTAGATGATAGCACAGTGAAACTTGAACCGGGAACATTGAGTTATATGAAAGGAAATATAGAGATACAAAGCAGATCTGGTGGCTTAATAGGGTTTGGAAAAAAAATAATATCAAGTAAGTTAACAGGTGAAACGGCATTTAAACCAATCTATAGTGGTACAGGTGAGATATTTTTAGAGCCTTCTTTTGGGCACTTTGCCTTAATAGAATTGGAAGATGACGAGATAATTTTAAGTGATGATATGTTCTATGCATGTGAGGAAGGCGTAGAAGTTAATGCAGCGGCACAAAGGTCTGCCTCAGCTGTATTTTTAGGTAATGAAGGTCTTTATCAAACTAGACTAGAAGGCAATGGAATTGTAGCAATTAAAGTTCCTGTTCCAGAGAATGAAATATTTAAGTGTGTACTAATTAATGATACCTTGAAGGTAGATGGAAGTTTGGCTATTTTAAGGACTGGAAATATTGAGTTCTCGGTGGAAAAATCATCAAAATCAATTATGGGAACAGCTATTAGCGGAGAAGGTATAGTAAACGTATATAGAGGAACGGGTGAAGTATGGTTAGTTCCTACAAAAAATATCTATAGTGAGTTAAAGCTGAAGGGTGCTCACAAAGCAAACAAGTTGGAAACTGAGTTAGAAGATGAAGATGTTTAATAATATAGACTATTTTGGAATGCATTTATAAGATAATCAGTGTGTAAAATTGCTTTTGCATATTAAAGTTGTAAAGGGAATTATAGATAAGTATAATTATAGATGTAAATAGTTATACAATGAGGTGATAAAGTGAGTTCTTTTGAATCAAAAATTAAGAGTCCAGAGTTAGATATTTTTTTTAAAGCAATTTTAGAACTAAAGAATATAGATGAATGTTATAGATTTTTTGAAGATGTGGCAACTATAAATGAAGTTAAAGCTTTGGCACAAAGGTTACATGTAGCAGCATTACTTAAAAACAAAAAGACTTATTCAGAAATTGCAGAAGTAACAGGAGCAAGTACAGCAACTATCAGCAGAGTTAATAGATGTTTGAATTATGGAAGTGATGGATATAATACCGTACTTGAAAGATTAAAAGATAACAAAGAAATTGATATGAACTATTAGAATTATAAAAAATTGTATTCAATTTAAAAATAAAAAGTATTAAAATAAATAGAAGATTGTAAATATTATTTAAAAATATTATACTATTTAAGGTAAAGCAAATGAAGAGATAATAATTATATATTGTTTTTTATAATAAGAGCTATAAAATATGTGGTTAATGTAGCAATTATAACAGAATGAAAAAGTGAGGTAAAATTATGGGTAGAATGTTTGGAACTGATGGTGTTAGAGGAGTTGCAAATACAGAATTGACAGCAATAACAGCATATAATCTTGGAAGAGCTGGTGCATATGTATTAACAGAAGGAGCTCATAAGCCTAAGATATTAGTTGCAAAAGATACAAGAATATCAGGTGATATGCTAGAATCAGCATTGATAGCAGGAATATTATCAGTTGGAGCTGAAGCAGTAGTGCTTGGAGTAGTGCCAACACCAGCAGTAGCATATTTAACAAGAAAATATGGTGCAGATGCAGGTGTCATGATTTCAGCATCACATAATCCTGTAGAGTATAATGGTATTAAATTTTTTGATGACAAAGGGTACAAGCTTTCAGATGAATTAGAAGATGAAATCCAAAGAATTATAGAAAGTGATTTTGAAGGAGTGCCTAATCCAGTTGGGACAGACTTAGGAAGAGAAACTATAGAAGTATCCGCATTAGATGATTATATAGAATTCGCTAAGGACACAATTCCATACAATTTAAAAGGTCTAAAGGTAGCTTTAGATTGTGCAAATGGAGCATCGTATAAATCCTCAGTAAAAGCATTTAGAGAATTAGGTGCTGAAGTTTTTGTAGTTAATGATAATCCAGATGGAACAAATATAAATGAAAATTGTGGGTCAACACATCCAGAAGAATTGATGGAATATGTTGTGAAAAAGAAATGTGATTTAGGGTTTGCCTTTGATGGTGATGCAGATAGATGTTTAGCAGTAGATGAAAAAGGGAATTTAATAAATGGTGATTTCATATTAATGTTATGTGCTAAGTATTTAAAAGAAATTGGAAAATTAAAAGATAATACTTTAGTAGTAACTGTTATGAGTAATCTTGGATTAGATCTTGCATGTAAAAAAGAAGGAATAAATCTTGTTAAAACTAGTGTTGGAGATAGATACGTTTTAGAAGAGATGGTAAAAGAAAAATATGTTTTAGGTGGAGAACAATCTGGACATGTAATATTTTTAGATTATAATTCAACTGGAGATGGATTAGTTACAGCTCTTCAAATTGCAAGCATTGTTAAGAAAAAAGAAACTCCATTATCAGAATTGTGTTCTATAATGAAAGAATTACCACAAGTATTAGCAAATGCTACAGTACCAAATGATAAAAAAGATTTATATCTAACAGATAATGAAATACAAAGTCAAATAAAGAAAATAGAAGATGCATTAAATGGTGTTGGAAGAGTTTTAATAAGACCTTCAGGAACAGAACCATTAGTTAGAGTAATGCTTGAAGGAGAAGATCAAGCAGAAATAGATAAAATGGCTCATGATTTAGCAAATTTAATTGAGAAAAAATATAATTAAGCAGTTTATTTAGAATATATTAAGCAGTAGATAACTTTTTGAGTAAAACCAAAATATCTGCTGCTTTTTTTAGGAAGAAATCATTCTTTTATTACTTATTTAAGAAGATTCTTAAGAAAAGGTAACTATTAATGGATATATAAAATTATATGAGGAGGCTTAATGATGTATAACAAAGAAAACTATCTTAAAATAATTGATCAGGTTATTGATAAAGGTCCTTTTTATGATAATTGGGACTCATTGGGTGAGTACCAGGTACCGAAGTGGTATAAGGATGTTAAGTTTGGAATTTTTATTCACTGGGGAGTTTATAGTGTTCCGGAATTTGGAAATGAGTGGTATTCAAGAAATATGTATATTAAGGGAAGTACTGAATTTGAGCACCATAGGAAAACTTATGGTGAACATAAGGATTTTGGGTATAAAGATTTTATTCCAATGTTCAGAGGTGAAAAGTTTAATGCAGATGAGTGGGCAGACCTATTTACAAATGCAGGGGCTCAATATGTGATACCAGTAGCAGAGCATCATGATGGCTTTCAAATGTACAAAAGTGAAATCTCAAAATGGAATGCTTATGAAATGGGACCTAGAAGAGATATTCTAGGGGAATTATCTCAAGCATTTCAACAACGTGGAATGAAGAATGGTGCTTCCTCTCATCGTGTAGAGCATTGGTTTTTTATGGGGCATGGGAGAGAATTTGAAAGTGATATAACTAATGAGGAAAAAGAAGGAGATTTTTATTGGCCAGCTATGGAAGAAAAGAATCATCATGATTTATTTAGTGAACCAACGCCGACAAAAGAATTTTTAGAGGATTGGCTAGTTCGATGCTGTGAAATTGTAGATAAATTTAGGCCTAAAATAATGTATTTTGACTGGTGGATACAGCATAGTTCTTTAAAACCATATTTAAAAAAATTTGCTGCATATTATTATAATAGGGCAAAAGAATGGGGATTAGATGGTGTGGTAATTAACTATAAGCATGATGCATTCATGTTTGGTACAGCTGTTATTGATATTGAAAGAGGACAATTTGCTGATATTAAGCCATTCATTTGGCAAACAGATACAGCAGTTGCAAAGAATTCTTGGTGTTATACTAAAAATAATAATTATAAGAAGGCAAAAGATATTATTTGTGATTTGGTGGATATTGTAAGTAAAAATGGTCGCTTATTATTGAATGTTGGACCGAAGGCAGATGGATCAATTCCAAAGGAAGATAAAAATATTTTACTTGAGATAGGGGAATGGCTCAAGGTAAATGGAGAAGCAATATATGGCGCAGGTATTTATAGAGTTCCTGGTGAAGGACCAACAAAGATTACTGAAGGCCAATTTTCTGATGGTAAGGACAAAGTTTTTACTAGCAAAGATATCCGTTATACTATAAAAGGTTGTTATTTATATGCGACAGTGTTAAATTATCCAGAGGATGGATTTGTAAACTTGGTTGAATTGGCAGAACAAGATGCTTCTTTGCTGCCTAAATTTCATGGTATAGTAAAGGATGTTTCTGTTCTGGGCTTTGAAGAAGTTATAGAATGGAAAAGAACGAAAACCGGTTTGCAAATAAAAACTAATAAAGTGAAAAGTGATAAACCAGTGGTAATAAAAATACAAATTGACTAGGCTAAAATATGTATTTTTATTTGATAAGAGAAAAATTAAAATGCTTAAGAGTTCCTTATAGATAAACAGAAAACATGCTTATGATAATTCCATGAATGTGCCTAAATTAGTAGCTTTGAATGATTTTTATAATTATTTATTAAATTTAAAGTTAATAATAAAGAATATAGGTATAATTTTCATGGAATTATTATTTGAGGATGATAAAGAAGAAATATAATTAGCATATATTTTAATTAGAATTATGAAATAGACAGCTTATACTTATTGAATATGTATGAGCTGTCTATTTTTATAATATATATTATAACTTTCAGTTATCAATGGTCAATTACCAGTTAATGAAAAAATTCTATCAATATTTTCAGAAATTACATGTATAGTATTAATTAGAATTTATATATATCTAATTAATATTTTTACGAAATATATTTTGTATATCTAATGTTTAAGGTAAAACATATAAAATTTTTATAGTAGGACATTAAAATAATTAGCTATATAATAATGGTAAAATATTATCATTATAATGAATTATTTAAATAGGAAGTGAAAATTTTATATGAGAAGTAAGTCTGGAATACTAGATAGTATAGTATATAAAATTACAGTGTGTATAACCAAGTTCTTTGTAATAAACTTTTGGTTTTTGATAATGATATCTCCATTTTTATTATATATATTCTTTTTTGAAGGTCACATATCTATATCAATATTATTAGTATTCTCAATATTGCTTGGACCAGCGATAACAACACTTTTCTCGATAAGTGGAAAATTTATAAATGAAGGGGATATATGTCCTTCAAAGGATTTTTTTCGATTGTATAAAATGAATTTTTTCCAAGGAATCTTTATAGGCATAATATTAAATAGTTTTATGGGGATCTTATACTCTGATATGGAGTATTTTAATTCAATAGGAAATACATATCTTTCGCTTATATGTTTACTTTTGTTAATAGTCGTAATTATGCTAAGTTTTTATATATATCCTATTATCTCAAGGTATAACATTAAAATGATATATTTATTTCAACTTTCAATAAAATTATTAATCAAAAAAATATATATAAGTTTAAGCTGTATATCTATGATTATCATTGTATTAGCACTTATAAGAATTACGAGAATATCATTAGTAGGAGTTTTATTTGGAGCAAGTATACTATGCTATTTAATAATGAAAATAGAAAATAAAACAATTGATGAATTAAATGAAGAAATAAAAGAAAAATATAATATAAATGACTAATTAAATAAAGAGTATTAGAATTCTGAGTAGATAAGGAAGATGGATAAATGTATAAAATAATTGATTTAAGTGGTATGTGGAGATTTCAATTAGATGAAGAAAAATTGGGAGTAAGTGAACCGTTTAACGATACAATGACACTACCAGGTACAACTTCCTACTTTAAAAAAGGTAAGAAAAATGAAAAAGTTGAACTTGGATTTCTGACTGAAGAATATAAATTTGAAGGGTATGCATGGTTTTCAAAAACCATTTATATTTCAGAGGATGTTGCAAGTAAGAAGTGTTTTCTTTATTTGGAAAGAACACGTGTAACTACTATTTGGATAGATGAATTTATAGTTGGTACACAAAATAGTCTTTGTACACCACATGTTTATGACATAACAAACTACATGTCAACTGGTGAACATGTAATCAAAATATGTGTTGATAATACAAATTATCCAACTAAGGGAGGTCATTTAACTTCAGCGGATACACAAACAAATTGGAATGGTATTACAGGAAAACTTGAATTGCAAATATATGAGAGGAGTTATATAAGTGATATCCAAATTTATCCTAATACTAGAGATAAATCTGTTACCATAAAGGCGAAGCTTATTGGAGTAAATGAAGGCATTATTTCAATTTCAGGAGTAAGTTTTAATAGTGAAAAGGAACATAAGGTAGAAGAAGTTGATTTTAAACTTGCTTCAAATGAGGTTTTTATAACCTGTGAACTGGGAGAAGATGCTTTGCTCTGGAGTGAATATAAACCTAATTTATATAAGTTAAAATTAAATCTTGTGATTAATGGATTAATAGCAGATACAAATGAGGTTATATTTGGACTTCGTAAATTTAAGGCACAAGGTAATAAGTTTACAATAAATGGTGTTGAAACCTTTCTTAGAGGGAAACATGATGGCTTGATTTTTCCATTAACAGGTTTTGCTCCAACAACTGTTGAAGAGTGGTTAAAAGTTTTGAAGATTTCAAAGTCATATGGAATAAATCATTATCGGTTTCATACGTGTTGTCCTCCTGAAGCTGCATTTATTGCTGCTGATATCCTTGGAATTTATATGCAACCTGAATTACCATTTTGGGGAACTATTACTGATGAGAATGATAAAAATCATAATCAAGTTGAGCAAGATTTTTTATTTAATGAAGGGGTATCTATGCTAAAATGCTTTGGAAATCATCCTTCATTTGTTATGATGTCTCTTGGAAATGAACTTTGGGGTAGTAAGGAGAAATTAGAGGATATATTAAAAAGGTATAAAGACTTAGATAATCGCCATCTTTATACACAAGGGTCAAATAATTTTCAGTTTTGTCCTGTGATTCTAGAAAATGATGATTTTTTCTCTGGAGTTAGATTTTCAAAATATCGTCTTTTAAGAGGATCTT
The DNA here is from genome assembly GCF_000340885.1 of Clostridium saccharoperbutylacetonicum N1-4(HMT). Classification (NCBI taxonomy): domain Bacteria; kingdom Bacillati; phylum Bacillota; class Clostridia; order Eubacteriales; family Clostridiaceae; genus Clostridium; species Clostridium saccharoperbutylacetonicum. The sequence continues at coordinate 260,911 of NC_020291.1, forward strand.
ACGCAATGTGTGATGCGCCTTTAGGTCACATACAAATTGACGCACCTAATACAATGAAAGATTATGATGAAAATATTATTCCTAAATTAGTTGATGCTCAGAAAAATTTAATAGTAAACTGTGATGATCCAATAGAAATTCAATTTGGTACAGAGACTAAAATTGTTCAAGCAGCTAATTATGATTCTGAAATTATACCAAGAGTTCCGGTAATTTCACATGAAATTGGTCAGTATGCCACCTATCCAGACTTTAATGAAATAAAAAAATATATAGGGCCTTTAAAGGCAAAGAATTTTGAAGTGTTTAAACAAAAACTTGAAGAAAGAGGTCTTGGTGATTTAGCAGAAAAGTATTTTTACTGCTCAGGAAGACTTGCAGTGTCTTGTTATAAAGAGGAATTAGAAGCAGCATTTAGATCAAGAAGACTAGGAGGATTTCAGCTTTTAGATTTACAAGATTTTAGCGGACAGGGAACAGCATTAGTAGGGATGTTAGATTCATTTATGGATTCAAAAGGATTGATTTCACCAGAAGAATGGCGCAGTTTTTGCTCAGATTCAGTGCTTATGGCGAGATTTAATAAGTATAATTATATATCAGAAGAAAATTTTGATGCGCATGTTGAACTTTGCTATTTCAAAGACATCCCATTACATAGTTTAAATTTATTTTGGGAACTAAAAGATAGTAATACTGTATATGAAAAAGGAGAAAGTTATATTTGCAATATTGAAAATCAAAATTATATTGATATATGTGATATTAATATAAAAATGCCTAATATAACTTTGATGAAAAAATTAACACTATCACTTCAAGTAAAGGAGATAGGTGTTGAAAAAAACTATGATTTGTGGATTTATCCGAAGAATGTTATTTGGGATAAGGCAGGTGTAAATATATTTAATAATTTATCCAAAGGGGTAATTGAATTACTTGAAAATGGCGAAAAGGTAATATTATTTCCCCAAGCAGATACTTTGAAAAATAAAATAGATGGATTTTTTTGTACAGATTTTTGGTGTTATCCAATGTTCCGTTCTATTTCTGAAAGCATGGGCAAAAAAGTTCCTATAGGTACTATGGGCTTATTGATTAATAATACACATCCTATTTTTAATGATTTTCCTTGTGAAGAATATTCAACCTATCAATGGTGGAACATAGTCTCAAATTCATGCTCGATTATTTTGGATGATACTGCAAAGGACTTTAGACCTATTGTGCAAACAATAGATAACTTTGAGCGAAATCATAAGTTGGGATTAATTTTTGAATGTAAGGTATTAAATGGGAAACTGTTAGTTTGTGCGTGTGACTATAATAAGATAATTAATCAACCAGATGGAAGACAATTATTATTTAGTATGTTTAATTACGTAAAATCTAAAGACTTTAAGCCAAGTACTGAAATTAGTATTCCAGCACTCAGAAATCTTTTGTTATCTTAAAAACTATGGTACAGTAGATAGATTGCTTTTATAGCAACTTAGCTACTGTCCTTTTTAATTAAGGGGATTTTAGCTATCAATCAGTAATTATAAAGCAATATAAGGACTATAGAAATTATCGCTTACAATAGCAAGAAATTTACTCCAACATAATTGGGAACTCTAATTTTTATATGAAAACATATACATTTTTTCGGGTAGTTGAGTTTGAAAATCCAGATTAAAATTAATACATAAGTTAGAGAGAAAATAAGGAGGTACATAGATGCAAATTTCAAAAATTGATACAGAAATGCTACTAAAAGATAAAACTAAAAGACAGAAGAAAAATTTATGGAAATTAATAAAGAAACAAAAATTCCTAATATTTATGTCACTGCCTTTTGTGGTTTGGATAATTATTTTTAAATATATGCCATTAATCGGATGGTCGATGGCCTTTCAGGATTATAAGCCTGGTAAATCATTTTTTGATCAAACATGGACTGGATTAAAACAGTTTAAAGTATTATTCACGGAACAACAATTTTATCAATCATTAGAAAATACTATTGCTATGAGTTTGTTGGGATTAGTGTTTGGAACTATATGTGCAATAGGTTTTGCTTTGTTGTTGAATGAATTGAAAAATGTAAAATTCAAAAAGAGTGTACAAACTATTTCGTATTTACCTCATTTTATATCTTGGGTAGTAGCTGCAAGTATAATTACAAGTATGCTTGCGCCAAGTGGAATAGTCAATGAATTATTAGTAAAATTTCATATAATTAATGACCCTATAAGCTTTATGTCAGATCCAAGTTTGTTTTGGGGTATAGTAACTACAGGAGATATTTGGAAGGAAATGGGATGGAATGCCATAATATATCTAGCTGCTATAACAGCTATAGATCCAGAAATGTATGATGCTGCAAAAGTTGATGGGGCAGGACGGATAAGACAGATTATTAGTATAACATTACCTTCAATAAAGCCAACGATAATAGTTTTGTTAATAATGAGTATAGGAAATTTACTGAATATAGGTTTTGAAAAACAAATGTTACTTGGAAATCCTGTTGTTGCAGATAAATCATTGGTAATAGATAAGTACGCTTTGGATTATGGTATCGGAATGTTTAGATATTCTTTTGGTACTGCAATAGGTATATTTAGGTCAATTGTTAGCATTATTTTGTTATTTTCTGCAAATAAGTTAGCAAAAAGAGCTGGAGAAGGTGCTTTGATTTAGAACATGTTGAAATAACTAACCAAAATTCATTTAAAGAGGGGGATATCCAGTGAAGAAAAAGATTAAAAGATTTGATATAGTATTAGTTATTATTATGACAATAATTGCGCTAGTAACAATATATCCATTTTTAAATGTATTAGCAATTTCATTAAATGATGCATCAGATACAGTTAAAGGTGGAATTCACATATGGCCAAGATCTCTTACAATACAGAACTACAAGGAAATTTTCGAGGGAAGTAGTAAGTTACCTCAGGGACTTTTGATATCAGTACTTAGAACTGTAGTAGGTACTATAACAGGAGTTTTAGCGAGTGCAATGGTAGCATTTGTATTAAGCAGAAGAGAATTCATATTCAATAAATTTGTTACAATATTATTTGTTTTAACAATGTATGTAAGTGGAGGATTAATACCTGAATATATGTTGATAAAAAATTTAGGATTGGTAAACAATTTTGCTGTATATATATTGCCTGGGTTAATAAGTGCTTTTAATGTAATTGTTATTAGATCATTTATTGATGGATTACCTCCAGCATTAAATGAATCAGCTATGATAGATGGTGCAAATGATTTTGTAATATTTACCAAGATAGTGCTGCCACTTTGTTTGCCGGTAATTGCAACTGTAGCCTTGTTTATAGCTGTAGGTCAATGGAACAGCTGGTTTGATACTTACCTTTATGCAAGACAAAGTGATGGTTTAACAACACTTCAATATGAACTTATGAAGGTAATGAGCACCGCAAATGCAAGTGCAAAGGTAGATCCAAACAGTGTAGCATTGCAAGCAGCCGCTGTTAATCCAGAATCAATAAAGATGGCAATAACAATGGTTGCAACTGGCCCAATATTACTTGTATATCCATTTGTGCAGAAATATTTTGTAACAGGAATGACTTTAGGTGCAGTTAAAAGTTGATAATATTAGATGGGAAGTTATGTTGATTTTTATAAGGGGGAATCATAATTGTTAATTGAAAAAACTAAACTGTGGGAAGATAATGAAGAGGTTATCTTAACATCATATATTTTAGATAATTCAGAGGAAATAAAATTAAAAAAGCGCCCAGCAATAATCATTTGTCCAGGAGGAGGATTTTTATATACTTCCGATAGAGAAGCAGAACCAATAGCAATGAAATTTGCAGGAGAAGGTTATAACACTTTTGTGCTTAGATATGGAACATATTTTAATAATTCAAAATTGGATTTCAACAATCTGCCAAAGGAAATCGAAGGAAATAAGGGAGTGAAATATCCACAACCATTGTTTGATTTAGCTAAAGCAATATTGACTGTACGAGAAAATTCAGAAAGATGGTCAATAGATAGTGAGAAGATTTTTCTATGTGGATTTTCAGCTGGTGGATATGTGGCCGCTAGCCTTGGGGTGCATTGGCAAGACGAATTGTTAAAAAGAAAGTTTGATGTAGATAATGAATTATTTAAACCCAATGGTATGATATTAGGTTATCCAGTCTTAGATTATGCATTAATGAAAGAAGTTCTAGTAGAAACAAATGATAAATTTTTGCATGAATTTTGGAGGGTATCCAACGATTCCATTTTTGGAGAACCAGAGCCATCAAATGAGTATATTGATAAATTAACTCTTACAAATCATATAACTGAAAAAACACCCCCTACATTTATGTGGCATACGGCTAATGATGGATTAGTAAGTGTAAGAAATACACTCAATTTTGCAAATGAATTATCGAAAACTAAGATTCCGTATGAACTTCATATATTTGAAGATGGATGGCATGGCTTAGCGCTTTGTGATGAAGTTACTGCAAATGGTGATGGGCATATTAATCCAGAAGTTAAAGTTTGGTTTGACATGGCGTTAGCTTGGTTAAAAAAATATTCATTTAATATAAATAAACTGTAATAAAGAAAGAAGGACTAGACATGAAAAAAAGTAAAATTTTATCAGTAATAATTTCATTTACTTTAGTAGCAAGTTTGTTTGTTGGGTGTGGTGGAAGCTCAAAAGGAGATAAAGCGACATCGGCTAGTGGTGGAACAATGGATAAGACACCAGTAACATTAACTATGTATACTGTTGATTCAACAGAAGATATGCTTTTTGATGATGATGTAGCAAAGAAAATAACAGAACTTACAGGGGTAACCTTAAAAATATCACATCCAGTAGCAGGAGATACTCAAGCAATTCCTTTAATGATAGCAAGTGGTGATTATCCAGATTTAATTTATGCTAAAGGTGATACAGGTAAGTTAGTAGATGCAGGGGCAATTATTAAACTTGATGATTATATCGATAAGAAGGGTGATAATTTAAAGGCACTTTATGGAGATCAATTAAAGAGATTAAAATATAGTACAGAAGATCCATCTATATATACGGTTGGAACATATGGAGTACATTCAGATATATTTGACCCAAATGGAATTATGCAATTACAGCACGCTGTTTTAAAAGATTTGGGATATCCACAAATTAAGAATTTACAAGACTATGAAAATGCAATAAAAGCATATATAAAAAAATATCCTGAAATAAATGGTAAGAAGACAATTGGGATGACGCTAATGGCAAGTGATTGGAGATGGTTGATAACATGTGGAAATATAGCTAGCCAAGTAGCTGGAATACCAGATGATGGACAGTTTAAAATAGATGATGAAACTCAAAAAGCTACTTATAAATTTGAATTACCAGAAGTTAAAGAGTACTTCAAATGGTTAAATCATATGAATGCAGAAGGATTGTTAGATCCAGAATCATTTACACAAAAGGAAGACGTATATCGTGCAAAGATAACTCAAGGTAATGTTTTAGGATTAACAGATCCAAAGTGGGATTATGATACTGCAACAAAAGCATTAATTTCATCAGGAATGGATGAAAGAACATTTGCACCACTTTCAGTTACTTTAGGTGATAAATATAAAGATCAAACTATGAAAGATTATGGATATAGTGGAGGCTGGGGAGTTGCTATATCTTCAACAAGTAAAAACAAAGACAGAGCTTTTGAATTTTTAAATTGGTTAGCATCAGATGAAGCCCAAGTTTTATTAAACTGGGGAGTTGAAGGAAAACATTACAAAGTTGAAAATGGTAAGAGAATTTTTTTACCAGAGATACAACAACAAAAAAATTCTGATAAGGACTTTAAAAAGAAGACTGGTATAGGGCAATATAATTATCCATTCCCAGAAAGAGGAGATGGGGCTATAGATCCAACAGGAAATTCTTATACTACTAATACTTTAGATAATTTCATTCAAAATTATAATAAGGGCGAAAAAGCTACCTTAGCAGGTTATGGAAAGAAATCTTTTGTAGAGTTTTTCCCACAAGCAAAAGATTTAGGTCAATCTAAGCACGGACAAGCATGGGAATATAATATTCCAAGTGATAGTGATATGGCTATAATTCAAAAGAAAGCTGATGATTATACTCAAAAGGCTATAACGCAAGCAATTCTTGGAAGTGAATCTAATTTTGATTCAGCTTGGGATAAAATTCAACAAGATCTTAAAGCAATGAATATAGACAAACTTGATGAAGGCATGAGTAAATTAACAGTAGATAAGATTAAGCTTTGGAATAATTAAATTAAAATTATAGATATCCAAACCAAGAATTAGACTTATGCAACAATTACCGAAATATGATACATTTATCTTCCGCAGGACTAGTGAAATTTTCGCTGGAAGGTTCTAAATGTGGGCTTGTCGTCATTTCAGCGTGTTCCAGATGTAAAATCTAGACAAGCTGTAAATGAAACAAGCCCACACTAATAACCTTCAACAGCTCAATTTCACATGCCTGCTCCAGAAAAAATGCATCATATTTCTAGTGTAGTTTAGTAATTTTAATTTCTCAAAAGTGTATACATATTCCATTTATAAGTTTGATTATTCATTTGGATATCTATATGAAGTAGATACACTAAGGGATAGAATAGTTTATTTCATATAAAGAAGATTTTAATGGATGGAAGGGTGTAAATGCTTTTGGATATTCCCAATACTGAGTTGGGTTAGCAAAAATAAAACATCCTTCCATTAAAAATTTTACCTGGTTTGTATAAAAAATAAAGAGATAGTTTAATAAGAGTTAAAGTAAAATATATCCAATTTATTAAGTACAAGTGGTGACAAGTATAATGATTTATATAGCTTTGGACATAATGAGAATAAAAATAATTTGTGTGAAGAAGGAGTGTTAATATGAAATTTAGCAACGGATGTTGGTTAAATAAAACAGGAGTTGAAACATTTAGTCCACAAGAAATTTATAACACTAAAATTGAAAAAAATCTTTTAACAATATATACGCCTTGTAGCAAAATATATAACAGAGGATGTACCCTTGGTGGACCAGTTATAACATATAAAATTACATCTCCTATGAAGAATGTTATAAGAGTAAGAGCTTATCACTATATGGGTCAGCAAAAAAAGAGTCCAAGCTTTGAAATTTATGAAGATGATGATACTAACGTTTTGATAGATGAAAATAAAGATAAGGTTTCGTTCAAATCAGGAAACCTTAGAATGGAATATGATAAAAATACAATTGAAATGAGTTTTTATAGAGGAGATAAAAAATTAACTTCTAGTAAATATAGAGGTATGGCTTATGTAAAAACTGAACCAGAAACAGCATTTCTAGAATCATCAGATAAAGGAATATACATGAGAGAACAACTGCAGTTATCTGTAGGCGAATTAGTATATGGCTTAGGTGAGAGATTTACACCATTTGTAAAGAATGGTCAGACTGTAGATGTGTGGAATGAAGATGGTGGAACAAGTACAGAACAATGTTATAAGAATATTCCATTTTATCTTACTAATAAAGGATATGGTGTATTTGTAAATCATCCAGAAAAAGTTTCTTTTGAAGTGGGATCAGAAAAAGTAACCAAGGTTCAATTTAGTGTTCCAGGAGAATGCTTAGATTACTTCATAATAGGCGGAGGCTCAATGAAAGAAGTAATTGAAAATTATACAAATTTAACAGGTAAGCCAGCAATGCCACCAGCTTGGTCATTTGGATTGTGGTTATCAACTTCATTTACAACAAATTATGATGAAAAAACAGTAAATGAATTTGTAGATGGAATGAGAGAAAGAGAGATTCCATTAAGGGTATTCCATTTTGATTGTTTCTGGATGAAAGAATTTAATTGGTGTGATTTTGAATGGGATAGCAGAGTATTTCCAGATCCAAAAGGAATGTTAAAAAGATTAAAAGAAAAAGATTTAAATATCTGTGTTTGGATTAATCCTTATATAGCCCAAGAATCTAAACTATTTGAAGAAGGAAAGGAAAACGGATATCTTATTAAGAAAGCTAATGGGGATGTATGGCAATGGGATATGTGGCAGCCAGGAATGGCCATTGTAGATTTTACAAATCCAGATGCATGTAAGTGGTATTCAGATAAATTAAAAGAATTAATGGCAATGGGAGTTGACTGTTTTAAAACTGATTTTGGTGAACGTATACCAACTGATGTAGTTTACTTCGATGGATCAGATCCAAACAAGATGCACAATTATTATACTCAAATGTATAATAAGGTTGTTTTTGAAACAATAAAGGAAGTTAAAGGTGAAAATGATGCAATAGTATTTGCAAGATCAGCTACAGCTGGTGGACAACAGTTTCCAGTTCATTGGGGTGGTGATTGTGAATCTGATTATGAATCAATGGCTGAAAGTCTAAGAGGTGGGTTATCGCTATGTATGTCAGGATTTGGATTCTGGAGTCATGATATAGGTGGATTCGAAAGTACATCTACAGCTGACGTTTATAAGAGATGGGTTGCCTTTGGTTTATTATCTTCACATAGCAGATTACATGGAAGTACATCATACAGAGTTCCATGGGCATATGATGAAGCTGCATCAGAGGTGGTAAAATTCTTCAGTAAACTGAAATGTAGTATAATGCCATATTTATATGAAACAGCTAATACAGCTAATGTTAAAGGGATTCCTGTAATGAGAGCTATGGTGTTAGAATTCCAAAATGATCCGACATGTACTTATTTAGATAAACAATATATGTTGGGAGATTCTATTTTGGTAGCACCTATCTTTAATGAAGATGGAGAAGCTAAGTACTATTTGCCTGAAGGAAAATGGACTAATTTTATAACAGGTAAGCAATATGATGGTGGAAAGTGGATTAAAGAAAAACATGATTATTTGAGTATACCTATGATGGTAAAAGAAAATAGTCTTATAGCTTTAGGATATGAAAATAATGTGCCGGATTATGATTATAGAAAAGAAGTTACCATATTAGCCTATGAATTAAAGGAAAATGTCAAAGCTACTGCAAAAATTTTAGATATGGAGAGAAAAGAAAGTCTTAAGGTTGAAGTATTAAAAACTGAGAAAGCTATTAATATAGAAGCAAAGGGAACTGATAAAGGCTGGAGTATTGTTTTAAAGAATGTAGTAAATGTAACTGAAGTTTGTGGGGCAGAATGTAAGATACAAGGAAATGATACAAGGATAATAGTGAAGTCAGGAAACAGTAATATTGTATGTAAATTAGAAGGATAGGAAATATACTGAGAACAGGGAAAAGCTGTTCTCAGTATTAAAAGCATCAAATATTTAGGAGGTTAGTGATGGATAAAAATGAATTGATAGATGAAGAAAAAATAGAGAAAATAATATCGGAATTAACACTTAAAGAAAAAGTAGCGATGTGTCATGGGAATGGCTTGTTCAGAACTGAAGGAGTAAAAAGATTAAATATACCTCCAATAAAAATGTCTGATGGGCCAATGGGAGTAAGAGCAGAATTCCCAGATGATAGCTGGATGCCAATTGGAAATTCAGATGATTATGTTACATATCTTCCATGCAATACAGCTTTAGCTTCCACTTGGAATGTTAACTTAGCCCATGAAGCAGGTAGAGTTTTAGGAAATGAAGCAAGAGGAAGAGGGAAAGATATTATACTTGGGCCTGGAATTAATATTGTGAGAAGTCCTTTATGTGGACGTAACTTTGAATATATGTCTGAAGATCCATATTTAATAAGTAAGTTAGCAGTGCCTTTTATAAAAGGAGTTCAAGAAAATAATGATGTGGCAGCTTGTGTAAAACATTTTGCAGTAAATAATCAGGAAACTGAAAGATTAAAGATTGAAGTAGAAGTGGATGAAAGAACTTTAAAAGAACTATATCTACCAGCATTTGAGGCCGCAGTAAAAGAGGGAAATACTTATTCAATAATGACAGCTTATAATAAGCTTTTTGGATACTATTGTTCCCACAATGAATATTTAATAAAAGAAATATTGGAAGATGAATGGGGCTTTGATGGAGTTGTTGTATCAGATTGGGGAGCAATACATGATACTGTAGAAGCTGCTATAGCTGGTATGGATATAGAAATGAACGTAACATACAATTTTGATGAATATTTCTTTGCTAAACCATTAATTAAGGCTGTTGAAGAAGGCAAAATAAGTGAAGAAGTAATTAATGACAAAATAAGAAGAATTTTAAGATTAATGTATAAGATAAATATTTTTTCTGATGATAGAAAAAGTGGAAGGTATAATTTACCTAAACATAGAGAAAAAACATTAGATATTGCTAGAGAATCAATAGTTCTTCTTAAGAATGAAAATAATGTATTACCATTAAAAGATAGTAAAATAAAAACTTTAGCAGTAATTGGTGAAAATGCAAATACAATGCACTCCAATGGTGGTGGAAGTGCTGAAATAAAAGCCTTATATGAAGTTACACCATTATTAGGAATTAAAACAAGATTAGGTGGACAAACAGAAGTTAAATATGCTAAAGGATATAGTGCTGATAAATCAGAGAAGGAAAAATTAATAGAAGAGGCTGTTGAATTAGCTAAAATATCAGATGCAGTAGTTATAATAGGTGGATTAAAGCATACGGCTGAAGATATGGAATTAGAAAACAATGCACTTACAGTATCAAAAGATAAAGAAATAAAGCGTTATGTTGATAGTGAAGGATATGATAAAACTGATATGGATCTTCCATATAATCAAGATGAGCTTATTAATAGAGTATTGGAAGTTAATAAAAATGCAGTTGTAGTTATGCTTAGTGGTGCACCAGTAAAAATGACTGAATGGATAGATAATGCAGCGACTGTAGTCCAAACGTGGTATAACGGAATGGAAGGTGGTACTGCATTAGCAGAAATACTTTTTGGAGATGTTAATCCTTCAGGTAAATTACCAGTTACTTTCCCAAGAGAACTAGAAGATTCTCCAGCACATAAAATAGGAGAGTTCCCTGGTGGTGAGAAAGTTAAATATACTGAAGGTATTTTTGTTGGGTATAGATATTTTTCAACTTATGACGTAAAACCTCTATTCTGCTTTGGACATGGACTTTCATATACAAATTTTAAATATGAAGATTTAAAAATATCAGTTAACGAAGAAGTAGCTGATGTTGATATATCAGCAGTATTTAAATTAACCAATACAGGCCATATAGATGGAGCAGAGACTGTTCAAGTTTATGTAAAAGATGCAGAGGCATCAGTAGAAAGACCTAAAATAGAATTAAAGGGCTTTGATAAGGTATATCTAAAAGCTGGTGAAATCAAGGAAATTGAAATTAAATTAGATAAAAAAGCATTAGCATTTTATAGTGTAGAAGATAAAAAATGGACAGTTGAAAGGGGGACTTTTGAGATTTTTGTTGGAAGTTCTTCTGAAGATATAAGATTAAATGGTGAAATTAATTTGGAATCAAGCTATAAATTTAAATAGTAAATAGAGTATTACAATAGCTATTAAATGGAAATGCTATAGAACTTTAAAATTGTACCCAATAGAGAATGGAGTTTTTCTGTTGGGTACAATTATATATACCAGGTAGTGGATTTTTAGTTACTATGTAAAATATTTTTAAAATACACGAAGTGATGTATAATGTTATAACAAATGTTTTCTAAATAATTCCATATTTACTGGAGAGGATTAACTATGAAAAAAAATATAAGAATTATAATAAATAATATAAAAATAAAAAATAAACTAATATATACATACTTAATAGTAACCATTGCAACTGCATTAATAGTTGGAACATATTTAACAACACAAATGACAAATGTAATTGTAAATAGGGCAATAGAGAATGCAGAAAATAATTCTGATACAATTCGAAATAGATTAGAAGAAGTACTTAATTTAACAACAAAGGTATCTGATTTGGCGTATTCAGACGAAAAATTAATTTCAATTTTAAAAAATAGATATCAAACTTATGGAGAAGTTATAAATACTTATTCTAATTATCCTGTACTCAGAAATTATCTAAAATATTATAGGGAACTTTCAAGTATAACTGTATATGTAGATAATGACACAATCCTTGGAAATACTGAAATACTAAGAGTTTCAGACAAAGTAAGAACTGAAGATTGGTATAAAAAAGCTGTAAGCAATAGTGGTAAAATAGCATGGAGATATACTACAGATGAATTTACAGGACATGAATATTTATCATTAATTAGGAGTATAAAGGATAATAATGGAGCATTAGTTGGTGTGCTAGTTATAAATATTAATCCTAGTATATTAAATGATCTAATAAGTACAGAACCAGATAATAACATGATACTTTTAGATGGGGAAGTGATTTCATTAAAAAATTCTTATCAAATTGATAAGAAGCAACTACTTAAATATAATACACAATCTAATGAAATTAATGTATTAAAGACTAAATTTAATGATAAAGATAGCTATTTAATTTTAAATTCATTTAAAATAGAGAAAACACTAGAAAATAATTTTAAAGTCGTTACAGTCTTGCCTATAGCTCAAATCACAGATCAAACTAATAAGGTTATTATTAATAGTATAATTGCAATTACAGCAACCATTATATTAGCAATAATAATGATAATATATTTTTCTAAGAATATATCAAATAGAATTGATTTGTTAAGAAGAGAAATGCATAGAGTAGTTAACGGAGATTTTTATATAATGACGAAGATTGATGGTAATGATGAAATAGGACAACTATATGATGACTTGAATATTATGGTTGAAAGTATTAATAAATTAATTAATGAAGTCTATCTAGGAGAAATACAAAAAGAACAACTTAAATTAAGGCAAAAAGAAGCAGAATTTAAGATGCTTGCAAATCAAATAAATCCTCACTTTTTGTATAATACATTGGAGACAATTAGAATGAAAGCCTTCTGCAATGGAGATAAAGAAATAGCTGATATAGTGAAAAAATTAGGGAAAATAATGAGAAGAAATCTTGAAGTTAGTGGTAAGGAAGTTACACTTAAATCTGAGTTGGAGCTTATAGAAGGATATCTTCAAATTCAATCCATGAGATTTGAAGGCATGGTTAGTTATGAAATGAATATAGAAGATAATATAGATACGGAGAGCTATAAAATATTACCATTGTTACTTCAACCAGTTGTAGAAAACGCATTTATTCATGGATTAGAAGAAAAAAGAAATAAAGGTACTATTATAATTAATATATTTATAAAAGAGAAACTTTTAATAGTAAAGATTTGTGATGATGGAGTAGGAATCAAATTAGAAAGATTACAAGAAATAAATAAAAAATTAGATTGCTTTGAAGAAAATAATGGGAAAAGTATTGGATTAATGAATGTAAACCAAAGAATAAAAATGTACTATGGAGGAGAATATGGGATGAATATAGAAAGTGAATTTGGAAAAGGGACAATCGTCACTTTATTTCTTCCTATATAGTGAAAGTGGAGGGATTTTAAATGTTGAATGTTTTAATTATAGATGATGAACCTAATGTTAGACTAGGTCTCAGAAAAATAATTTCTTGGGAGGAAAATGGGTTTAAGGTATGTGGTGAAGGACAAGATGCAGAAGATGGATATGATAAGATAATTAACTTGAAGCCTGATATAGTATTAATAGATATAAAACTTCCAGGAAAGCTTGGAACGGATGTAATTAAGGAAACTATAGAGGCTGGATTCACTGGAAAATTTATAATTATAAGTGGATATTCTAATTTTGAGTATGCTAAAACAGGAATAAAATATGGAGTTAAATCATATATCTTAAAGCCTGTTGATGAAGATGAATTAATGGATATTCTATTAAAATTAAAGAAAGAAATAGAAACTGAAAAAAGATGGGCATTAAAAAAGACGGTAGTACACTATGCTAATTTGCAAGAAATGATTTTAGATGAGAAGTACAACTTTGATAAAGAAGATGAATTAAATTCAAGTTATTATAATTATGATAGGTTTCAAGTAGTCTTAATGCTTAATCAAAGAAATAAAAAAAATAATTTGTTTAATTTGGAGGAGTTTGTAAAGACACAACTTGAAAATCATGGAGATGTAGATATAGTAAAATTCGAAGACTTAATTTTAATTTTATTCAAAGGTTTTAAAGAAGAGAGGGTATTTAAGACATTAGATGCAGTAAAATCAAAATTAGATCAGGAAGTGGAAAATCCAATTTTTATAACTATAGGAACTCCAGTTAATAAGATAAATAAAATAAGAAGTGCTTATAATGAAGCAAAGGAACTTATGGAAAAGAGATTTATATTTTTGGAAAAAGGAATAATTTCAAAAGACAATATTGAATTAAATTTTAATAATATTAAAGTGGATCTCAATGAAGTTGTTTTTAAAATATATAGTTTTGTCGAAGTTAATGATTTAGAACAAATAGAAATAGAGTTTAGAAATATTGAAGCAGCAATTATAAAAGAGGGATACTTGGAAGAGGAAATAAAAGCGTATAGTACAAGAATCTTTATAGAACTAAAAGAAAAGTTAATTAATGATTATGATTCGAGTGAAATCAAAATAATAAATAATGAGGAAATAATAAAAAACATATATAATCAATTAAGTTTGAAAAGCACAATAGATTATTTGATTAAAAATTTTACTGATATTTCAAATCAAATTGGGACAAATTCTTCAGATAATATTATAAAAAGAGTGACTGGTTATATAAATAGAAATTATTATAAGGACATAAAATTAGAAAGTTTAGCTGAAATATTTAATTACAATAGTGCGTATTTAGGAAAACTTTTTAAAAGTATTGAAGGTGAAAGTTTTAATACTTATTTAGATAAGATAAGAATAGAAAAAGCGAAGTTATTATTGGTAGATGATAATCTTAAAGTATATCAGGTTTGTGAAAAAATAGGGTATAAAAATATAGACTATTTCCATAGTAAATTTAAAAAATATGTAGGTACAAGTCCGTTAAGTTATAAAAAACAGTTTGATAAGGAAGAATAGAGTGTATAGAAAAGTTTAATTAGTAACATTTATCTATTACTTCTAACTAAAAGTTATTTTAACAATAAAAATGATAATAAGAATAATTTTCAAGGAATTATTATTTAGTCATTGTAAAAAATAAAAGTAAGAACTATAACATAAAGTGAAAAATAAGAGGTTATATTCTTTAGAAGTTGGAGGTGGAATGATTAATGGATAAAGAACCTTATAATGAGTATTTAGTAGTGATGCCAAGTGGAAATTGTAAAGGATTTAATGATATAGAAGGAGCGAAAGCGTATATAAATATATACTATGAATGGAAATATGATGATGTTATTCACAAGGATGGATTTGTAGATGCGACGGAAATAGGAGGTGATCAACCTAGATTTATTGTATTTACTCAATTAGGAGCTGAGGAAGGAGCAAAATGTGAAATATACAAAACTGAAGCCTTCATTAATGCAATTAATAAGGAGTTAGTATTTGAAGATGAAAAAGAAGAAATAATTTCAAAATTATGTGAAGCCAAGGTTGAATTTAATATATATGATTATAGTTTAGATACAGTTTTAGCAGATATTCAAGAAGTTGAATATATGGAGGATTTTGGAGATTACATTAGTAGAATGTAATTTTTATATACTAATAGTATAAAATGGATATATTTAATTTATTAAAATATATTTGATAATTAATATATATAATCAAATAAATGATAAAATGATTAATAAAATAATAAAAAAATAGCTAAAAAATTAATGAATAAATAATTAAGATGTGCTTTTTGCAAATAAAAAAACAAGAATGAAAAATATATTACGAAAATATTGACAATAGTAAAAACGGAGAGTAAAATTCTATCTAACAAGAAAACTTAATATGTCCTTACGTTAAAAAATGCTATGATGGAGACAATTGTTTAGCAGACAAGTTGCAGAGAGTCGATGGTTGGTGAGAATCGATACTTTAGCTTTAGAATTATCACTCCTGAGCAGAATCCAGAAAGAGAAGGTAAATTTCTCGAGTAAAAGATATCCGGTGTGCATCCGTTATATGCAAGGGTTTGTTGGAACCTAGTGATATTATATAAGGCGGAATATTATCCCACTTCTTATGATTCATATCATTAAGGGTGGATTTTTTTAACCATTTTTAAGGGGGGAAGTAAATGGAGAAGTATGTGTTATCAGTACTGGTAAAAAATTCATCTGGTGTTTTAAGTAGAGTTAGCGGGTTGTTTTCAAGAAGAGGCTATAATATTGAAAGCTTAACTGCAGGCAGAACGGAAGAACCATCAATTTCAAGAATGACAATTACCTTAATGGGAGATGAAAACACCTTAGAACAAGTAAAAAAGCAATTAAATAAATTAGAAGATGTAATACGAGTTGTGAATTTTAAAGCTGATGAATCAGTTTATAGGGAGTTAGTGCTAATAAAGGTAAAAGCAAATGCAGAAAATAGAGCAGCTATAAATGAAACTGTAAAAATTTTTAGAAGTAAGATAATTGATTTATCTACAGATACTTTAACAATTGAATTAACTGGGGATGAAAATAAAATATCAGCATTAATTAACCTGATGGAGGAATATGGAATTGAAGAGCTAGTTAGAACTGGGGTTACAGCACTTCAAAGGGGAGAAAAAACTATAAAGAATTCATCAGAAAACTATTAGTGAATGACTAAACTAGAAGCAAAGGCAATATAGCAATAAGAGTGGAAGGGGGATACGATAAATGAAGCAGGTCAAGATATTTGATTCTACCTTAAGAGATGGAGCGCAAGGCCAAGGAATTTCATTTTCATTAGAAGATAAAATAAAAATAGTAAAAGTGTTAGATGAGATGAATATTAATTATATAGAAGCTGGAAATCCTGGTTCAAATCCTAAGGATATGGAATTCTTTAAAAGACTTAAGGATATACAATTTAAAAATTCCAAAGTGGCGGCGTTTGGATCAACTAGAAGACCTAATATTAATGTGGAAGATGATAAGAATCTACAAGATTTATTAGCATCAGGTGCAGAGGTAATTGTTGTATTTGGAAAGTCATGGGATTTTCAAGTGACAGATATTATTAAAACATCATTGGATGAAAATATTAATATGATAAAAGATACAATTAAATATTTATGTGAAAATGGGAAAAAAGTAATTTTTGATGCTGAACATTTTTATGATGGATATAAAGCAAGAAAGAATTATGCGCTAGAAACTTTAAAGGCAGCAGAAGAAGCAGGGGCTGATGTAGTTGTGCTGTGTGATACTAATGGAGGAACTTTGCCAAAGGAGATATATGATATAACTAAGGCTGTGAAAGAGCAAATTGCAATAGAAATTGGTATTCACAGTCATGATGACATGGGAATGGCAGTGGCAAATTCAATTATGGCAGTAGAAGCAGGGGCCACTCAAGTTCAAGGTACTTTTATTGGAATAGGCGAAAGGTGTGGAAATGCTAATTTAAGTGCAATAATACCAGCATTAAAATTAAAGCTCGGCTATGAGATATTAAATAATAGAAATTTAGAAAATTTAACTAAGACTGCAAGATATATATCAGAAATATGCAATGTTACATTAGTGGATCAAAAACCTTTTGTAGGGAATTCTGCATTTGCTCATAAAGGTGGAATGCATATAGATGCAATAACCAAAGCACCAAAATCATACGAGCATATAGCACCAGAGTTGGTTGGAAATAAAAGAAGATTTTTGGTTTCAGAAGTTAGTGGAAAAAGTACAATACTACAAGAAATACAAAAGATTTTCCCTAATATATCTAAAGATGATACTTCTGTTAAAAAGATTACAGATAGATTAAAGGAATTAGAGTATGAAGGGTATCAATTTGAAGGCGCAGAAGGGACAATTGAACTAGTTATAAGAAAAATTATTGGGAAATATAAACCTTTCTTTCAATTAAATCATTTTAAGATTATTGGTGAGCAGCCTTATGGTTCAGAAGAATTTTCATCAACAGCTGTGATAAATATTACAGTTGATGGGAAAAGTGAGATGACAGCAGCAGAAGGAGAAGGGCCTGTAAATGCACTAGATAAAGCAATAAGAAAAGCGCTTGAAGTATTTTATCCAGAGATTAAGCAAGCAAGGCTTGTGGATTATAAGGTTAGAGTTCTAGATTCAGAAAGTGCAACAGAAGCGAAGGTAAGAGTTTTAATTGAGTCAACAGATGGAATTGAAACTTGGAGTACAGTTGGGGTATCCCGAGATGTAATTCAAGCCAGTTGGATAGCATTAGTAGACTCTATAGAATATAAATTGATAAAAGATATTGAAAGAAAAGTAAAAGCATATTTTTAAGGAGATGATTAAAATGGGAATGACAATGACACAAAAAATCTTAGCAGCACATGCAGGTTTAGAAACTGTAAAGGCAGGACAATTAATAGAGGCGAATCTTGATTTAGTTTTAGGAAATGATATTACAACTCCAGTAGCTGTAAATGAATTTAAAAAGTTTGGGACAGATAAAGTTTTTAGTAAAAGTCAAATTGCAATAGTGCCTGATCACTTTACTCCTAACAAAGATATAAAAGCAGCAGAGCAAGTTAAATATATTAGAGAATTTGCTCAAAAGATGGAGATTGAGAATTTTTTTGAAGTAGGAGAAATGGGAATTGAACATTGCTTACTTCCTGAAAAAGGATTAGTTGTTGCTGGAGATGTAGTCATAGGGGCTGATTCGCACACCTGTACTTATGGTGCACTTGGCGCATTCTCAACAGGTATTGGTTCAACTGATATGGCAGCAGGTATGGCTATAGGAAAATGTTGGTTTAAAGTACCATCAGCTTTAAAATTCGTGCTTAAAAATAAACCAGCCAAGTGGATAAGTGGAAAAGATATAATATTGCATATTATTGGGATGATTGGTGTTGATGGAGCATTATACAAATCAATGGAGTTTGTGGGTGATGGATTAGAATATCTTTCAATGGATGATAGATTCACAATGGCTAACATGGCAATTGAAGCAGGAGGAAAAAACGGAATATTTCCTGTTGATGATAAAACTATTGAATACTTAAAAGAACATGCAACTAGAGAATGGAAGGTTTATGAAGCGGATGAAGATGCTGAATATGATGAAGTTATTGAAATTGATTTAAGTACATTGAGACCAACAGTATCATTTCCACATCTTCCAGATAACACAAGAACAATTGACAATACAGGAGATGTAGTAGTTGATCAAGTAGTAATTGGATCTTGTACTAATGGTAGAATCTCTGATTTAAGAATAGCTAGAGATATATTAAAAGGAAAGAAAGTAAAGAAAGGAATTAGATGTATAGTGATTCCTGGAACTCAAAAGATTTACTTACAGGCTTTAGAAGAAGGAATTATTAAAGATTTAGTTGAAGCTGGTGCAGTATTCTCAACACCAACCTGTGGACCATGCTTAGGTGGACATATGGGGATTTTAGCAAAAGGTGAAAGATGTGTATCAACAACAAATAGAAATTTTGTAGGAAGAATGGGACATGTTGAATCAGAAGTATATCTTGCAAGTCCAGCTGTAGCAGCAGCATCTGCATTGACTGGAAAAATAACAGACCCAGAATTAGTCTAGGAGGTATTAGTAATGAGCGTAAAAGGAAAAGTATTTAAATATGGTGATAACGTAGATACAGATGTAATAATCCCAGCAAGATATTTAAACACATCAGATGCTAAAGAGCTTGCTGCGCATTGTATGGAAGACATAGATGTTAATTTTGTGAAAAATGTAAAAGATGGAGATATAATTGTTGCTAATAAAAATTTTGGATGTGGTTCTTCAAGAGAACATGCACCACTAGCAATTAAAACTGCTGGAGTTAGTTGTGTTATTGCATCAACTTTTGCAAGAATATTTTATAGAAATTCAATCAATATTGGATTACCAATTTTGGAATGTGAGGAAGCTGTAAAAAATATTGATGCAGGGGATGAATTAGAAGTAGATTTTTCAACAGGATTAATTAAAAATCTATCAAAAAATCAAGAATATCAAGGTGAAGCATTTCCGGAGTTTATGCAAAAAATTATCGATAATGATGGACTAATAGGATATATAAGAAATAAATAAGTAAAAATATGAATGCTTTATATTGATATAATTTTTGAATAAAGAGATAATAATAGAAGAACGTTAAATTGAGTGAATTTTCAAATAAGCAATAAGAATCAGAAAATTACAAAAGGGGGATTTTTATAATGAAATATAATGTAGCTGTAATACCAGGGGATGGAATAGGCCCTGAAGTAATAGAGGAAACAATAAAAGTTTTAAAAATTATTGGGGAGAAGTTTGGGCATAGATTTGATTATGAATATGTTCTAGCTGGAGGCTGTGCTATAGACAAAGAGGGAACACCACTTCCAGAGGAAACTTTAGAAATATGTAAAAAAAGTGATGCCGTTTTACTAGGGGCTGTTGGTGGACCAAAATGGGATGATCCTACGGCTAAAATAAGACCAGAACAAGCATTATTAGGTTTAAGAGGGGCCCTAAATCTTTATTGCAATTTAAGACCAGCGGTTTTATATGCACCATTAAAAAATGAATCACCACTTAAAGATAGCATTGTTAAAGATGGAATTGATATTTGTATAGTAAGAGAATTAACTGGTGGAATTTATTTTGGTGAAAGAGGACTAGAAACAGTTGATGGTGTAAAAAGTGCTTATGATACTGAAAGATATAATGTAAAAGAAATAACTAGAATTGCTAAAATTGGATTTGAAACAGCAATGAAGAGAAATAAGAAGCTTACAAGTGTTGATAAAGCAAATATACTAGAAAGTTCAAGACTTTGGAGAAGCGTAGTAAATGATATGGCTAAAGACTATCCAGAAGTTGAAGTAAATCATTTATATGTTGATAATGCAGCAATGCAATTGGTTAAGGACCCAAATCAATTTGACGTAATTGTAACTTCAAATATATTTGGAGATATATTATCAGATGAAGCTAGCATGGTAACTGGATCAATAGGAATGTTGCCTTCAGCATCTCTTGGAGAAGGAACATTAGGAATGTATGAACCAATTCATGGAAGTGCACCTGATATAGCAGGGAAAGGAATCGCTAATCCTTTAGCAACAATTCTTTCAGCAGCTATGATGCTTAGATACAGCTTTTCATTAGATGAGGAAGCTAAGGTTATTGAAAACGCAGTGTTAGCAGTGCTTGAAGATGGCTATAGGACTGGAGATATAATGACAGAAGGAAAGAAAAAAGTTGGAACAGTTGAAATGGGGAAATTAGTTTGTAAAAAAATAGAAGCATAATTGGCAATTATTATTGAAATGGAGAAAATACTGAAGAGTTTTTTCAAAAACATGGTTGCTGAGCATAAAATCAATTAAATAGGAGGAATATAGCGTGAGAAGCGACATTATGAAATTGGGCCCTACTAGGGCGCCACAAAGATCCTTGTTAAAAGCATCAGGATTAACTGATGAAGAAATAGAAAGACCACTAATTGGAATTGTTTCTGCACAAAATGATATAATTCCAGGTCATATTAATTTAGATAAAATTGTTGAAGCAGTAAAAAAGGGTGTTTTAATGAGTGGTGGAACTCCACTTGTATTCCCTGCTATTGGTGTATGTGATGGAATAGCAATGGGGCATGAAGGAATGAAATATTCTTTAGTTACTAGAGAACTTATTGCAGATTCGATAGAATGTATGGCTAAAGCACATGCATTTGATGCTTTAGTATTTGTACCAAACTGTGACAAGATAGTCCCTGGAATGGTAATGGGGGCTCTAAGAGTTAATATTCCATCAGTTGTAGTAAGCGGTGGTGCTATGCTTGGAGGAAAACATAAAAATAAAAGTATTTCCCTTACAACTATGTTTGAAGCTGTTGGTGCATATGAAAATGGAACAATGGATGAAAAGGAATTGTGTGATTTAGAAAATTGTGCATGTCCAACTTGTGGCTCATGTTCGGGAATGTTTACTGCAAATTCGATGAACTGTTTATGTGAAGTATTAGGAATTGCATTACCAGGGAACGGAACAATTCCAGCAGTATTTTCAGAGAGAATAAGACTTGCCAAAAAAGCTGGTATGGCCGTTATGGAAATGCTTAAAAAAGATATTAAGCCAAGAGATATAATCAATGAGAGAAGTATTCAGAATGCATTAAAAGCTGATATGGCACTTGGATGTTCAACTAATAGTGTTCTTCATATAACTGCAATAGCAAACGAGGCAAAGGTTGAAATGAATTTAGATATTATAAATGATTTATCAGCGAAGACTCCAGACCTATGTAAATTAGCTCCAGCATCTGATGTTCAAATTGAAGAATTATATGCTGCTGGTGGGATTTCAGCAGTACTTAATGAACTTTCTAAGAAAAATGTTTTAGATTTAGATTGTATGACGGTTACAGGAAAGACTGTTGGAGAAAATATTAAGGGAGCTCAAGTTAAGGATTATGAAGTAATTAGACCAATTGATAATCCTTTTAGCCAAACTGGAGGAATTGCAATTCTTAGAGGTAATTTAGCTAAAGATGGAGCTGTTGTAAAAAGAGCAGCAGTTTTGCCTGAAATGTTAGCACATGAAGGTCCTGCTAAAGTATTTAATTCTGAAGAAGAAGCTTTAGAAGCTATATTTGGAAAGAAAATAGTTTCAGGGGATGTTGTTGTTATAAGATATGAAGGACCAAAAGGTGGCCCAGGAATGAGGGAAATGCTTCAAGCAACAGCAGCCGTTGCAGGGATGGGACTTGATTCATCAGTAGCTTTAATAACTGATGGAAGATTCAGTGGTGCAACAAGAGGAGCTTCTATTGGGCATGTTTCACCAGAAGCAGCTGATGGAGGAGTTATTGGATTAGTTGAAAATGGGGATATTATTTCAATTGACATAAATAATGCAAAACTTGAATTAATGGTTTCTGAGGAAGTATTAGAAGAAAGAAGAAAGAAGTTTAAACCACTAGAGCCAAAAGTTAAAGAAGGATATCTAGCTAGATATGCTAAACTTGTAAGCTCAGCAGCAGAAGGAGCAATTCTTAAGTAGTTAAGAGTTATGAATTAGGAGTTATGAGTTTGAGGGAAAATTACTTTCGTAATTTTATGAGGCGTATGATAACTGAAAAAATGAAGATTACGAATAAATTTCCTCCACAACTCATAACTGTGAACTCCTAACTCATAACTGAATAAAGGGGGGAGTGAATACAATGTTGTTAACAGGGGCTGAAATCTTAATAAAGTCATTGCTTGATGAAGGAGTAGAGACTATATTTGGATACCCAGGAGGCGCTGTATTAAATATATATGACGAACTATATAAATATAAAGATAAGCTTCACCATGTCTTAACTTGCCATGAGCAAGGAGCAGCACATGCGGCTGATGGATATGCAAGAGCTACAGGTAAAGTCGGAGTATGCCTTGCAACTTCAGGTCCAGGGGCAACTAATTTAGTAACGGGAATTGCTACAGCATATATGGATTCAGTTCCAATGGTAGCTATTACAGGAAATGTAGCTAAGCCGTTACTTGGAAAGGACAGCTTTCAGGAGGTTGATATAACTGGAATTACAATGCCTATAACGAAGCATAATTATATTGTAAGGGATGTTAATAAACTTCAAGAA
Organism: Clostridium saccharoperbutylacetonicum N1-4(HMT); assembly: GCF_000340885.1. Lineage (NCBI taxonomy): Bacteria > Bacillati > Bacillota > Clostridia > Eubacteriales > Clostridiaceae > Clostridium > Clostridium saccharoperbutylacetonicum. Next base: position 284,538 of record NC_020291.1, read on the forward strand.
GTAATTAGAGAGGCTTTCTATATAGCACAAGAAGGCAGGCCAGGACCTGTATTAATAGATATTCCTAAGGATGTTACAGCTGAGAAGACTCAATATACAAAACTTATTCCTAAAGAAGTAATTAGAAAAGCAGATTATATTACTGATAAAGCTTTACAAGAAGCAATAGAATTAATAAATCAAAGCAAAAGACCTTTTATTTATGCTGGTGGAGGTATAAGAATTTCAGGAGCAACTCAGGAATTAATAAATTTTGCAGAAAAAATAAAAGCACCTGTATCAACATCACTTATGTGTATGGCTGAATTTCCTAATGATCATGAACTTTATACAGGGATGATAGGAATGCATGGGACAAAAGCGTCAAATATAGCAGCAACTAAATGTGATTTGTTAATAACACTTGGAGCTAGGTTTAGTGATAGGGTTATTAGTAATCAAAATCATATTAAGAATGCTAAGGTATTACAAATTGACGTAGATCCAGCAGAAATAAATAAAAATGTAAAAGTTGATACCTGTATTGTAGGAGATTTGAAGGTTGCACTAGATAAATTAACTCCATTAATTGATGAAAAGAAAAATGAAGAATGGATAAGTTTAGTTAGTGGCTTAAAAGAAGATATGAAAATACCTTCAACTGATGAACTAAATCCAGAATTGCTTTTTGATAAATTAAACAAATTAAATGACAATAATTTTATAATATCAACTGAAGTTGGGCAACATCAAATGTGGTCAGCGCAATATTTCAAATTTAAAGCTGAAAGAAGCTTCATTACTTCAGGTGGTCTTGGAACAATGGGATATGGACTTGGGGCAGCAATTGGAGCACAAATTGGCAGATCAGACAAAAGGGTTATAAACATTGCTGGTGATGGTAGTTTTGGAATGAACTGTAATGAGTTAGCTACAGCTGTTAAAAATAGACTTCCATTAATACAAGTGATAATGAATAATAACTGTTTAGGGATGGTTAGACAATGGCAAAATTTCTTCTATGAAGGAAGATATTCTGAAACAACGTTGGATAGACCAACAGATTATGTTAAACTTGCTGAAGCTTTTGGAGCCAAAGCATTTAGAATAACTAAAGTAGAAGAGATAGATGAGGTTTTGAGAAAAGCTCTGGACTCGAATGAACCAGTTCTTATAGATTATATGATAAATACAGATAAAAAAGTTTTTCCTATGGTTGCACCTGGTGCACCAATTAATCAAATAATAAGTGAAGAAGATATTAATAATAATTAGGAGGGTCATTAAAATGCCAAAAATGTATTATGAAAAGGACACAGATTTAAATTTATTAAAAGGAAAGAAGGTTGCTATAGTAGGTTATGGTAGCCAAGGTCATGCACATGCATTAAATTTACATGAAAGCGGAGTAGATGTTGTAGTTGGCTTATATAATGGAAGTAAGTCTTGGGCTAAAGCTGAAGCAGCTGGATTAAAGGTTGCAACTGTTGCAGAAGCAGCTAAAGCAGCAGATTTAATTATGATTCTTTTACCAGATGAAAAACAAGCTAAAATATATAATGAAGAAATAGCTCCAAACTTAGAAGAAGGAAATGCATTAGTATTTGCACATGGATTTAATATTCATTTTGGACAAATCAAACCACCAACATATGTCGATGTATTTATGGTTGCACCTAAGGGGCCAGGTCATTTAGTAAGAAGAACATATACAGAAGGTGCAGGAGTACCTTGCTTAATTGCTATACATCAAGATGCATCAGGAAAAGCAAAACAATATGCTTTAGCATATTCAAATGGAATAGGTGGAGCAAGAGCTGGTGTTCTTGAAACTACTTTTAAAGATGAAACAGAAACAGATTTATTCGGAGAACAAGCAGTACTTTGTGGTGGTGTTTCAGAACTTATTAAAGCTGGATTTGAAACTTTAGTAGAAGCTGGATATGCACCAGAAAATGCTTATTTTGAATGTATGCATGAGATGAAACTAATAGTTGATTTATTATATCAAGGTGGATTAAGCATGATGAGATATTCAATTTCAGATACTGCTGAATATGGAGATTATCAAATCGGTAAGAGAATAATAACTGATGAAACTAAGAAAGAAATGAAGAAAGTGCTTACTGAAATTCAAGATGGTACATTTGCTAAGAATTGGTTATTAGAAAATGCAACTAATAGACCTGGTTTCAATGCAAGAAGAAGAATGGAAGCTGAGCATCCAATTGAAAAGGTTGGTAAAGAATTAAGAGGAATGATGAGCTGGATTGATACAGCTAAAGTAGATTAGTTCTAAAAACACTTTTTTGGAAAGTCAAGCTCTCTATGGAGAGCTTGACTTTCTTTTGTGATATAATAAACCTTAGAATAAGTATATAAATTAAGAGGGATATAAATGAACTATGTATATATTGTGGAATGTTCAGATGGAACATTCTATACAGGATGGACAAATAATTTGGATAAAAGGATTGAAATGCATTCGAATGGTACGGGAGCGAAGTATACGCGAGGAAGAGGTCCTGTGAAATTAGTATATAACGAACAGTTTGAAGATAAAAGAGATGCTATGAAAAGGGAATATGAAATTAAGCAAATGACAAGACAGGAAAAGATGTTGCTTATAAATGAATAAGGATGAGCAAAAAGTTTATGCAAACGGTTTTGTGAGAAATAAACTATATTAAAGCAAATGATAATAAATTAAAGAAAAATTGAATAATTTGCCCTAAAATGATAAGAATAAATATTTGTAAAAGTTTTCTTGGACTGTTATACTAATCTCAGGTAGGAAGAAGATTTAAAAAGCTAGATGTTATGCAATCATCAAAGCTAAATTTTTTTGAAGTTTTCGCAAACGGTTGCGAAAACTTCGATATAAAAGATAACATTATATGTTCAAAATAAACATTTTAGACATATGTTATATAAAAATATTATTCTATATTTTAAAAACTGATTAATAAAAATCAGATATGTGGAGGGGTATTTACATGAAAACAAAAAAAATATTATCGTCTATATTGGCTTCAACATTATTAGTTGGAACTATGGTTGGATGTGGAACATCATCAACTAGTACAAGTGATCAAAATTCAAGTGCTTCTGGAAGTGGAAAGACAGTTAGAGTTTATCAATTAAAAGTTGAAATTAATGATGCACTTCAAGAATTAGCTAAAAAGTATGAAGCAGAAAAAGGTGTAAAAGTTGAAGTCACTTCTGTTGGTGGAGGAGCTGACTATGGTGCATCACTAAAGGCAGAATTTCAAAAAGGTACTGAACCAGATATATTTATGATTCAAGGAGCTGGAGACTATGAGACATGGAAGCACAAAATTGATGATTTGAGTTCAGAAAAGTGGGTAGGTGATGCTGTTAAAGGTACACTTGATACAGTTAAAATCGATGGAAAAGTATACGGTATGCCAGCCGCAACAGAAGGTTATGGATTGTTATACAATAAGGAAATATTGGACAAGGCAGGTATAGATCCAAAGTCTCTAGATACCTTTGATAAATTAAAAGCAGCCTTTGAAAAATTAGATAGTAAGAAAGCTGAATTAGGAATTGATAATGTTGTATCTTATACAACAAAAGAGTTTTGGGTTACTGGCAATCATACATTTAATATACCTTTAGCAGCACAAGATAATCCAACTCAATTTACAAAAGATTATCTTGCAGGTAAGGCAGATATAGTTAACAACAAGCAATTTAATGACTGGATGAATTTAGTTGAGTTATTATGCAAATATGGTGGAGGAAAAGCACTAGATACTATTGATTATGCTACTCAAGTTGGTAATTTTGCGCTTGGAAAAACTGCATTCTTACATCAAGGTAACTGGGTCGCTTCAGATTTAAAGAAATTAGATGCAAAGTTCGATATGGGATTTGTTCCATTAGCAATTAATAATGATCCAAAGGTAAGTGGAGCTATTCCAGTAGGAGTTCCAATGTATTGGGTAGTTAACAAAGATTCTAAGGTTAATAAAGATGCAAAAGAATTTTTAGATTGGATGGTTTCTAGTAAAACTGGTCAAGAAGCCTTAGTTAAGAATATGGATATGATTCCTGCATTTAATAACTTTACTGTTGAAAGTGACAATCCATTGAATAGATCAATATCTGAATATAATAAAGCAGGAAAAACAATCCCTTGGGCATTTACTAATTTACCAGATGGATTTAATAAAAATAAATTAGCTCCTTTATTCTCTAAATTCATTACAACTGACATGGGAGCTCAAGCTAAAAAAGATATGTTACAAGGAATTCAAGATGCAGGGAAAGCTCAATAGCAGCAAATGAAATTTTATTCATGGGGAGAGTGATTCCTCCTCATGAATTTTTTAGAAGGAATTTTAATGCAGTAATTAAAAATTTTTAAGAAAGGGGTAAGTATATGAGTAAAAAATCAAGAGAAAGTAAAGATTTTTGGATTTTTGTAGGACCTTCTTTATTTGCAATAACAATGGTAGTAATAATTCCTTTTTTAATTGGTATATATTATACATTTACAAATTGGAATGGTGCTAATCCTAAATATGATTTTGTAGGAATAAAAAATTATTTAGGAATTTTTAAAGATGTTCAATTTATTTATTCATTAAAAATAACTGTTTTATATACAATTGCCAGTGTAATAACTATAAATTTGGTGGGGTTTGGATTAGCATATGTAGTTACAAGAAAACTAAAGACTAGCAGTTTTTTAAGAACTGGCTTTTTCATGCCAAATTTAATTGGAGGATTAATTTTAGGTTTTATATGGCAGTTTATGTTTAACTCTGTATTTACAGGCATAGGCCATGTTTTAGGAAGTGAAACACTTTCGACATCACTTTTACAAGGAGCATCTACATCAATGCTTGCAATGTTAATTGTTTCAACTTGGCAATATGCAGGTTATATAATGGTTATTTATGTTGCAGCATTAGAAAATGTGCCTAGTGATTTAATTGAAGCAGCACATATTGATGGAGCTAATGGATGGTGCACATTTAAGCATATTACGATTCCTATGGTAAGACAAGGAATGACAATTTGTTTATTTTTGACCTTGGCAAACTCCTTTAAACTATTTGACTTAAACTTCTCTCTTACACCATTGAAGACTACTGAGATGTTAGCTTTAAATATTTATAATGAAGCTTTTATGGTAAATAATATGGGTATAGGACAAGCTAAAGCTATTATATTTTTTATACTTGTAACAACCATTTCTTTAACTCAGGTTTATTTTAATAAGAAAAAGGAGGTAGAAGTATAATGGAGTCAAGCAATATCGCAAGTAATGTAGAGAAATATAAACCAGCTAAAAAGCTTAAGACACTAGATAGTTATACTGGAAGATTAAAATTGTTAGAAGTATTTTCCTGGTTACTACTAATTATATATATGGTCCCATTTTATTTAATGTTTATTAATTCATTTAAGACAAGAAGAGAGATTTTTGCAAATACTACTGGATTGCCTAATACCTGGAACTTTCAAAATTATTTAGAAGCAATGAATAAAATGAATATATTAAGTTCCTTCACTAATTCAATGCTAATAACCGTAGTAAGTGTATCATTAATTATATTATTTTCTTCAATGGCTGCCTGGGTATTAGTAAGAGATCAAAGCAGAAAGAGTAAAATATTATTTTATGTATTTACGTCTGGAATGATTGTTCCTTTCCAAGCTGTAATGATACCTCTTGTAAAGTGGATGGCTAAAATTGAATTCGGACCGTTTAAAATGCTAGGAACACACTATGGGCTTATTTTTATGTACATAGGATTTGGTGTTAGTATGAGTATATTTTTATACCATGGATTTATCAAAGGAATACCAAAAGAAGTTGAAGAAGCGGCAACTATAGATGGTTGTACTAAATGGCAAACATATGTTAAAGTGTTACTTCCACTATTGAAACCAACTACAGTTACAGTAGCAGTACTAAACAGTATTTGGATATGGAATGACTTTTTGTTACCTTTCTTAACTGTAAATGGAAAAATAAATACTATACCATTAGCCATGAATAATTTTTTTGGAGCATTCTCAAAACAATGGGAATTAGCAATGGCAGCACTAGTTTTAGCTATAATTCCAATAATAATATTCTACTTCTTTGTTCAAAAACAAATTATTGCAGGAATTGTTCAAGGATCTATAAAATAATTATAGATTAACTACAGAGATTATTTTTAAAGTATAATCAATAAACAATTTTATTATGATTCTACCTGACAGGAATAGGTAAGCTATCTTGTGAAAAGCACATTTTTGTTAGATAAAGTTAAACTTTTAAATAATCTCTTGATTTTTAGATAAAATACAGTAATTAAATAGTGATAGTAAAAACAGAATTTTTTGTGCAAGCGGTTGCTTAAGGGAATATCTATAATATATTTAATTAGTGAGGAAATAGGAGGAAGATATGAATAGAGGAAGCGGCATCATTATGCATATTGCTTCTTTACCAGGTAAATATGGAATAGGAACTTTTGGTGAGGAAGCATATAAATTTGGGGATTTTCTAAAAGACTCTGGACAGAAGTATTGGCAGATACTTCCACTTGGCCCTACTAGTTTTGGAGATTCACCATATCAATCTTTTTCAGCATTTGCTGGAAATCCATATTTTATAGATTTTGATATATTGAAAAAGGAAGGGATATTAAATAAAGAGGATTATGAAGTTATAAACTTTGGAAAAAATCCAGAAAAAATAGATTATGCAAAAATTTTCATAGAAAAGTTTAAAGTATTAAGAAAAGCATATGAAAATTTTAAAATAAAGGGCAATTTTAATGATATAAAGAAATTTGAAGAAAAAGAAGCTTATTGGTTAGAGGATTATGCTCTGTATATGGCATTAAAAAATCATTTCAAATTGAAAAACTGGCAGACTTGGGATGAAGATATTAGATTAAGAAAAGCTGAATCAGTAACTAAATATAAAAAAATATTAAGTGATGAGGTAGGATATTGGAAGTTCTTACAATTTGAATTTTATAAACAATGGAATGAATTAAAAGCATATGTAAATAGGCTTGGAATTCAGATAATTGGAGATATGCCTATATATGTAGCAGAAGATAGTGCTGATGTATGGAGCAATCCAGAAGCATTTTTACTTGATAAAAACACATTAAAGCCTTTAAAAGTTGCAGGCTGTCCACCAGATATATTCTCAGCTACTGGTCAATTGTGGGGAAATCCGATATATGATTGGAACTACATGGAGAAAACTAATTATAAGTGGTGGGTTGCTAGAATAAAGCAAAGTTTAAATTTATATGATGTGCTTAGAATAGATCATTTTAAAGGATTTGAATCATATTGGTCAATACCTTATGGCGATTTAACTGCGGAAAATGGTAAGTGGGTTAAAGGACCAGGTATAAAGATTTTTAATGCAATCAAAGAAAAATTAGGAGAAGTGAATATAATTGCAGAAGATTTAGGAACCTTAACTGAAGAAACAATTAAACTTAGAGACGATACAGGGTTTCCAGGCATGAAAATATTGACATTTGCTTTTGATACAGATAGTACCAATCCATTTTTACCTCATAATTATGAAGAAAATTTTATAGCTTATACAGGTACTCATGATAATGATACAGTTAGAGGGTGGGTGGAAACAACTGCTCCAAAGGAGCAAGTTAAAAAAGCAGTACAGTATTTGGGGTTAAATAATGAGGAAGGATATAATTGGGGCTTCATTAGAGGGGTATGGGGAAGTGTTGCACGTGTTGCAATTGCGCAAATGCAAGATTTCTTAGACTTGGGAAATGAAACTAGAACAAATTTACCATCCACTCTTGGAAACAATTGGTGCTGGAGAATGAAGGAAGATTTAATTAATAATAATTTAGCTAAAAAAATCTATAGTTTAACTGAAATTTATGGAAGATGCGATCAGAAGAAAAATAAACTGGCTAAGGATAAAAATAATCTAGATACCAATTAGAATAGTATAAATTTAGTTATATATTGTTTATACATGAGTCGAAGTATGGTAATATTAACTTAATAGTGTTAGAAAAAATGAATATTTATAAGTTTAGTAAATTTGTAAATATAGATAGGAGAAAAACATGAAGGTTACCATAAAAGAAGTGGCTAGGGAAGCTAATGTATCTCCATCAACTGTATCTAGGGTTATCTCGAATAGTTCGCAGATAAGTGAGGAAACAAAGGAGAGAGTTAGGGAAGCCATAAACAAACTTAAGTATAAACCAAATGCAATAGCTAGGAGTTTAGCTAATCAGAAGAGTAGAATTTTAGGTGTTGTTTTACCAAATGAATCACAGGATTTAATAACTAATACATTCTTTATACAAGCTATGAAAGGAATGAGCAGATATGCTCAAAATAAGAAATATTATATTACCTATGCATTTAGTGAAGATGAAAAAACAGAATTAGAATATATAAATAATTTCATTACCAGTAATTTAGTTGATGGTATATGCTTACTTCGTGCAAGGGCAGATGATAAAAGTATTAAGTTTCTTAAGGATGCGGAATTTCCGTTTGTAGTAATAGGTAGACCTGAAGAAGCTGATGGAGTATTGTGGGTGGATAATGATAATTTTCAAGCTACCTATAATCTAGTGAATGAACTGATAAAGAAAGGACATAAAAGCATAGCTTTTTTAGGAGCAAAAAAAGAATGGAATGTTACAAAAGATAGATTTAATGGGTTTAAAGTTGCATGTGAAATTAATGGTATTTCTATACAAGATAAAATGGTTGTAATGATGAATGACTTTAATGAAGATGAAGGTAAAATTGGAGCTATTAAACTACTAGAAAATGCTACTCCTACAGCTATAATAGCAGAAGATGATATATTAGCATTTGGAATACTCAAAGTATTAAGAGAAAAAAATATTAAAAATATTGAAGTAGTTGGATTTAATAATAATCCATTGTCAGAATTTCAAAATCCTTCATTATCATCAATTGATATAAATGCAGATGAACTTGGATATTTTGCTGTAAAAATTCTAATTGAACATCTTGAAAAAAGTGAAATGTTAATTAATCATCATATAGTTGATTCAAAACTTATAAAAAGAGAATCATTTAAATAATATACATTATAGGGAATCGTTTATGTTAAATAGCAATCGGTTGCGATTTGAGAATGTTATTAATAATTATTGTGCAAAGAGCAGAGTGAAATTTAATATAAAAAATTTCGATTTAAAATAGGTTCCTCAAGTGCATATATTTTTCTTAACTACTAATGAAAAATATATGCACTTAAAATAACTGATAAAATTATCAAGTATATAGTTAAGGAGGAGAATATGAGTATTGAAGTAAGAAAAAATAAAAAGATGGCAATTAGTCTAAAAAGTAAGATAATAATTAGCTATCTCATAGTATTAAGTTTTATGCTCACAATTGCAATCGTTTGCGTAAGACAAATGAAAAGAGTAATGCTAGAACTTGGAACAACACAAGACACAATAAATAATGCAGCAGTTCAAGCTGTAACCAAAATGAATATGAGAAATTCGATTCAAGAACTTGAACATTCTGTGGCAAATGTTACTAATATAATTATTATTACATCTATTATTGGATTTATTATAACATTGATTCTTGCGATGTTAATAATTAGGGGAATCCTTAGACCATTGAGAGATTTGAGTAAATTATCATATTCATTGAGAAAAGGTGATTTAACAGTTAAACTTGAAGGAACATATGCAAAAGAAATTAAAGAAGTTATAGAGAGTTTAAATGAAGCAATAAAAGCAAATAGGGCCATGGTTGGTAATATATATAGATACTCAAATTTATTAATAAAATCAAGTGGAAATTTAAATGATAGTTTAAAGAATATTAATAGTAGAATAAACGAAGTGAATTCTTCAACAGAGTTAATATCAAATGAAGTTGAACAATTGAGTGCAGCCTCACAGGAAGTTAATGCATCAACATTTGAAATAAAAGCTGTAGTATTAGGTTTAAATGAAACTGCATTAACAGATAGTAAATCAGCAGAAAACATTAGAGATAAGGCAATTAAGGTTAAAGATAAAGGTCAAGCAGCAGCAAAAAATGCACGAGGGATATATAGCGAAAAAATTGAGAATATTACTAATGCAATTGAAAAAGGAAGAGTAGTCAATGATATTAAGATGATGGCAGATGTTATTGCTGAAGTATCAGAACAGACAAATTTATTAGCACTTAATGCGGCCATAGAGGCTGCTAGGGCAGGGGAACAAGGAAAGGGATTCGCGGTTGTAGCTGACGAGGTTAGAAAATTAGCAGAACAAAGTAAAGAAGCTGTAAATCAAATAAGGACAGTAATTAATGAAGTACAAGGTGCATTTTATAACTTAAGTGAGCATAGCAAGAATTTATTGAATTTTTTACAAAAAGATGTTGATGGAGATTACGAACTATTGATTCAAACTGCAACAAATTATGAAAGTGATTCGGCATTAATTACTAGCATGGCAGCGGAAATTCAAAATACCAGTGCAGCCATAGAAGAAATTATTATGCAGATAACGCAAGGGATTGGGACTGTAAGTTTTAATGCTGTAGAAACAGCAAGTAAATCAAAATATATACAAAAAAATGTAGATGAAGTTACTGATCAAATAGGCACTATTGTAAATGCAATTAGTGAACAAACTATACTAGCAGAAGAATTGAAGGAGGTCATTAATGTATATAAAATTTAAGCTAATTATAGAAATATATTTATAGAAGGCTAATGAAGAATGTGCTAAAATCTGTATAATGATAACTCAAAATTTTAAAAAAGCTGAGGATTTTATATGGGTAGAAGAAGTATTGAAAATAGCCGTAGAAGACGTTATCTAAGAGAGAATAGGAAGAATAATCACTATTTTAAAAGTTTTATATTAGTTATTATAAGTATTGCAATTGTAATCATATTAGGTCTTTATTTGAAAAGCTTGAAGCTTATAGATACAAATAAAATTGAAAATGGGATTAAGTTAAATGGTGAAATAGTAGGGAGTGTAGCTAAAGAAATAGTAAACGAACAGCTTGTAAAAATGCCAATTAAAAAAGAAATTCTTATTTCCTTTGCTGGGGATTTCACGTTAGGAACAGATGATAAATTTTCGTATGAAGGAAGTTTACCAGCTGCATTTGTTAGTAATGGAAAAAACTATTCTTACTTTATGAAAAATGTAGCTAATATATTCAATAAAGATGATTACACCTTAGTGAATTTAGAAACTACATTAACAAATTCAAATGTTAAAGCTGCTAAGGATGGAGATGTATATTATAACTTCAAAGGGCCTAAGGAATATGCTAAGATATTAACAAGTTCTTCTATTGAAGGAGTTACAATAGCGAATAATCACATTTATGATTATGGAGAAGAAGGAATAAAGGATACTATTTCAACCTTAAAGGAAAATAAAGTTGATATCTGTGGAGAAGGCTATAAAATTATAAAAGATATAAAGGGAGTTAAGTTTGGATTTTTGGGATATACTGGGTGGGAATCTTCAGATAAATTAAAAACGAAGATTGCGAATGATATTAAAGAATTGAGGAAACAGGGAGCTAAAGTTGTTATTCCATATTTTCATTGGGGAATAGAGAGAGAATATGAACCATGTGATGTCCAAAAAAATTTGGCTAGATTTTCTATTGATAATGGAGCAGATGCTGTTATTGGTTCACATCCTCATGTGATTCAAAGTGTTGAGAATTATAAGGGGAAACTTATAGCTTACTCAATGGGGAATTTTTGTTTTGGCGGAAATGCAAATCCACCAGATAAAAGAACCTTTATACTTCAATTTAAAGCTCATATTCAGGATGATAAATTAGCAAACTTTGAATACAAGGTTATTCCAGCTATGATTTCTTCAAGGAATGATAAAAATGATTATGTACCAACCTTGGCAAGTGGTGAGAATAGAATTAATATATTAAATACCTTAAATCAATTATCTCCAAGCTTGAAGGGTAACATTAATGATGAATTTTTTAGTTTGAATTAGCAGTGAACTATTTAAGGATAAAATTTTATTAAAGGTGATATTAAGATGTTTTATATATTTTAATATCACTTTTTGTATTTTTACTGACTTAGATTTTAATCTTACAAAATTGAAAGATAAATGTAATAAAAATCGATTTCTTATAGGTTAATTATTTAATATGCTTTTAATAGAAATAATAATTAGTATAAGTTTAAAGAAGATTTATATTATTAAGAAAAAATTAATGTTGAATTAATACTTATCTTAGATTTTAAGTGCTATACTAAAAAATATATTAATGAATTTTAAAATATTAGAATTAGTGTAAAATAACTACATATTAAGTGATTTGTTGAAAGTAGGGGGAAAACTTATATGCCAAAGTTAGACATTAAAAAATTAAAACCTAAAGGCATAAGCCTTAAGGGAATAAAATTAAAAAGGAAACCGAGTAAAAAGGCAATTATTTTTAGCATAATATTTGTAATAATTGTAGCTGCTATAATTGCTAAGATAATTATGCCTAAGCCAGCACCGCAGGTTAAATACACAACACTTTCTAAAGGAAAAGTCGTAAACAGTGTGAACGTTTTGGGAGAAATAAAAAGTCAGGATACTACAAATATTTATAGCACTGAAAGTAATGCTATAAAAGAAGTAAAAGTTGGAGATAATGTTAAGACAGGTGATATCCTAGCAATTTTAGATTCAGCAGGGTTGGAAAAAGATATTGAACAGTCAACAGCTACTGCAGATGCAACAGATGCTAATAATAAGGTGACTCTTGAAGCTGCCCAAAAAGCATATGATGATGAATTGAAAATATATAATAATAATTTAAATACTGATGTTAAAAATGCTGAAGAAGTTTTAAATTTGGCAAAGATTAATTTAGATGATAAGAAGAAAACTTATGAAAAAAATAAATCATTATATGATGCTCAAGCAATTACAGAGAGTGATTTTAATAAGGTTAAAATTGATTATGATACTGCAAATTCAGATTATGAGAAGGCAAAGGTGTCATTAGAAAATGTAAAGATTAAAGCTGATCAAGCCTTAAGTAAAGCTAAGAATGAGTATGATACAGCACAAAATAATTATAATAACAAAAGTCAAAGGATTGCTATTGAAAAACAAAAGCAGCAATTAGAAAATTGCACAATTAAGGCAACAGTTGACGGAACAGTTACAAGTGTAAATGCTACTGTTGGAAATTCAGGAAGTGGTATTTTATTTGAACTTGAGAATTTAGATAATATAGAAATAACTGTACCTATTAAAGAAGTTGATATAGCAAATATTAAAGTTGGACAAAGAGCAGAGATAAAGACAGATTCAACAGGGAATGATGTTATTGAAGGAGAAGTAGTAAGTGTCAGCCCATCTGCTAAAAAAGATATAATTGCTCAAAGTAAAGCTGCAAGCCAATCTCAACAAGGGACAAGTTCGGATGCAGGATTTGAAGCAAAGGTTAAAGTTAATAATGCAAATCAAAATATGAAAGTTGGAATGAGTGCAAGAGTAAATATAATCACTAGTGAAAAATCAGATGTATATACAGTATCATCAGAAAGTATAATTGAAAATGGAAATGGTAAAAGTGTATATGTAGCTGAAAAAGTTGGTGAAAAAGGAAATGAATATATAGTTAAAGAACTGCCAATAAGTACAGGCCTTGAATCTGATTTCAATGTAGAGATTTCAGGAGAGGGAATTTCAGACGGAATATTTGTAATTAATGATCCTTCAACATGTAAGGTTGGAGAGAAAATTCAAATAAAAGGGGCGTGATTTATTTGAATAAAACTATAATAGAAATGAAAAATATAGTTAAAAGCTTTTATGTGGGTACTCCAAACCAATTGGATATTTTAAAAGGGATTAATATAGTTGTAAATGAAGGTGAATTTGTAGCTATTGTTGGAGCTTCTGGTTCTGGAAAAAGTACATTGATGAACATAATAGGGGCACTTGATAGGCCAACTTCAGGAAAATATATTTTAGATGGTACAGATATTGAGGATAAAACTGACAATGGTTTATCAGAGGTAAGAAACAAAAAGATAGGCTTTGTATTTCAAACCTATAATTTAATACCAAGAAGCTCAGCTTTAAAAAATGTTGAATTACCAATGCTTTATTATGGAATGAATAGACATGAAAGAAGGGAACGGGCAGAACAACTGTTAGAACTTGTGGGAATGAAGGATAGAATGAAACATCAACCTAATGAATTATCAGGAGGTCAGAAGCAAAGGGTTGCTATAGCTAGAGCTCTTGCTAATAATCCAAGTATTATACTTGCTGATGAACCCACAGGGGCCCTTGATTCAGAAACAGGAAGACTTGTTATGGATTTGTTTCATAAGGTACATGAAGTAGAAGGGAAAACTATAGTATTTATAACTCATAATCATGAGCTTGCAGAAGAAACAGAAAGAATTATAACATTGAAGGATGGAAATGTAGTATCAGAAGAGCAGAATGACAAGTTTATTAAAAAATTTCCAAATGGTGAAAAAATATGTTTATAAAAGAAAATATATTGCTTGCAATAGCAGGTATTAGAGCTAGTAAAATGCGTTCCCTATTGACTATGCTGGGAATTATTATAGGGATATCTTCTGTTATAGGAATTGTTTCTATAGGAAGTGCAATTACTTCTAAGGTTTCAGGGGAATTAGATAAACTAGGTGGAAATAATATGTATGTTCAGATTAGAGAGAAGAGTGAAGATGGTGGCGGCGGTGGATATTCCTCTAAAGAACCAGAAGATACTGATTTGCTCACCTTAGATCAAATAAATTCAATTAAGGAAGCATTTTCAGATAGAATTAGTGGTATAAGTATAGATACAAGTACAGGACAAGGAAAAGTTAAAGATGGATATTTATATGCTAACATATCAACAGTAGGAGTAAATGATGAATATAAAGATGTTAATAATATCAAAATGGTTAGTGGAAGATTTATTTCAGATAAAGATGTTAAAGGAACAAAGAAAACAGCAGTAGTTTCTGAAAAGCTTGTTAATAATATGTTTAAAGGTAAAACTAATCCTTTGGGCAAAGAAATTAAAGTGTATATACAAGATAATATTGAAACCTATGTTATTGTGGGAGTTTATGAATATGAACCACCTTCTTTTCTTGAAGGAATGGGGGGGACAGCATCAAAGGAAAAAGATATACAAACTAATTTATACATTCCTATAACAACAGCAAAAGCAGAACAAAAGTATAAGAATTATTATGGTTTTATGATTAAACCTAATGGGAATATTGATTCAGAGAAGTTAGTCAAAGATATAAAGAAATATACAGATAAGTTGTATAAGAGTAATAAATATTGGGAATTAGATGTTAGAAATCTTAAAAATCAAGTACAATCCTTCACCTCAATACTTAGTGCTATATCGGCAGCAATATCTGTAATTGCAGCTATTGCATTGCTAGTAGGTGGAATAGGTGTAATGAATATAATGCTTGTATCTGTTACAGAGAGAACAAGGGAAATAGGAACAAGAAAAGCTCTTGGAGCTAAAAGCAGCCATATTAAAATGCAATTTATAACTGAATCAGTTATAATATGTTCAATTGGTGGAACCATAGGAATAATATTGGGAATTGGAATGGGGATAATTGCATGTTTAGTATTGAATTCACCTATATCAATATCTATTCCAACTATACTAATAAGCTTCACTTTTTCCATGGCTATTGGGGTATTCTTCGGATATTACCCAGCTAAAAAAGCAGCAAATCTTGATCCTATTGAAGCATTAAGATATGAATAATGCACCAAGAATAAATTGGTATTTAACCTAGAATTAATAAGAATACAATTTTTATTAAACAAAACAGTTATAGAATATAGTGGATAAAATTATTTTATGAAAATTTATTAAGCGAGGGAAGATTAACATGAATTTTAATAAAAAAATTATGCCACTAGTTTTAGCAACTACTATAACTCAAGGGTTAATGCCTTTTAAGGCTTTTGCTGCTGATGATTTAACTCCACATGCAGGGGCATATGGGTACTTTGTTGATACATATATGCAAAATTCAGGAGGATATAAACCAGGAGATACTTCACCTGCAACTAATCCAGCGGTTGGTGCCTTATCACAATTTCTTAATATATTTACACCAGTATCAGGAACTGCTAATGGTGATGAATGGACTAGAGGTACAATATTAGATCAAGATATACATGATCAAAATATTAGTACCGTAATTGATATGACAGCAGGAAATACAACTCAAGCAGCTGTTACTACTACAGGGCCATTAGTTAGAGTATTTTTTGATGATCGTAGAAATGCAAGTTATAGTGTTACAGATGGTCTTGGAAAATATACAGATGTATTTAGAAATCTTGCTAATGCAAATACTGCAATTAATGGAGATATGCTACAGGATGCATTAACACAAAAAATAGCCAATGATGATGATCGCGAGGATAGTCATCAAAAGGGTCCTTGGGCAAGCGAAACTTCTGAGCTTGGAAACATGGTTAAATTAATCAATACTTTACGCGGGGGACAAGCTAGTGGAAATCCATCAAAGTATTTTTATCAATACATGCGACCATATCGTTGGAGTTCTGAGGTGAAATTACTTCCAACCTTAGCTCTAGATATAGGAAGTAATCCAAATAAGGATGGAGGTTTTCCAAGTGGACATACAAATGCTGCATACTTAGCATCAATTGGAATGGCTTATGCAGCACCAGAGCGTTTTCAAGAAATGCTTACACGTGCTTCTGAACTTGGAAATGATAGAATTATAGCAGGATATCATTCTCCCTTAGATGTAATGGGAGGACGTATGATTGGTACAGCACTTGCCGCATCAGCTTTATATGATCCAAACAATGCTAGCTTAAAGGCTGCTGCTTATAATGAAGCACAAACTAAACTTTTTACACAAGCAGGCACATCAGAAGATAGATTTAGTGATTATAAGAAGAATAAGGAAGATTATATTAAAAGATTAACTTATGGATTTGGACAAACTGGAGACACAACTATACCAATGAAAGTGCCAAAAGGAGCAGAAGTGCTATTAGAAACTCGTCTTCCATATCTTGATGTTAATCAAAGGCGCGATGTTTTATATACAACTGGTTTAGAATCTGGCTATCCATTATTAGACGATGCTGAAGGTTGGGGAAGGCTTAACCTCTTTGCAGCGGCAGATGGTTATGGAGCCTTTAATAGCAATATTACAGTGAACATGGAAGCATCAAAGGGTGGATTTAATGCTTCAGATAGATGGCGTAATGATATTTCAGGAAGTGGAACCTTAATAAAGCAAGGAACAGGAACTTTAAAATTAGGTGGAGATAATACTTATAGTGGTGGAACAGACATTCAAGGTGGTACTATTGAAGCAGATTCAGCTACAGCTTTTGGAGTAGGAAGTGTTTCAAATGAAAGTGGTACAGTTGTTGAAAATGTAGATGGATTAGTGAATATAAAAAATGACTATAATCAATCACAAAACAGTACACTTGAACTTTCTATTGGAAGCAAAGATGATGTGTTGGAGGTTGATGGTAATGCAACCTTCAATGGAAAGTTGAAGTTGGATTTTAGTAATAGTTATATACCTACAAGTGGTATGACTATAATAAAATTTAATAGTAATAACACAAATAGTAGATTTTCATCAATTGAAACAACTGGTTTACCAAGTAATTATGTAGTAAATCTTGTTTATGATAATAACTCTGTCAGATTATTAATAGGAACATCAGATTCTTCTTCAGGGTCACATCATAATTCACCAAGTAACCATACGAACGCAACTAACGATAATGTAAGCACTAACTCAGATAAAACTGCAACTGATAATGGTGTGACTAATAAAATTGCTACTGAAGGTAACACTGGATGGCAGCAAAAAAATGGACTTTGGTATAATTTGTCAAAAGAAGGAACAATAAATACTGGATGGCTTAAAGACACGGATGGCAAATGGTATTATTTAGATAAATCAGGAATGATGAAGACAGGCTGGGTTCAAAGTGGTGATGGAAACTGGTATTATTTAGATAAAACGGGGGCCATGCAGACAGGTTGGGTTAAGGATACGGATGGGAATTGGTATTATTTAAACCAATCAGGAACTATGGAGCATGATAAGTATATTGATGGATATTATGTTGGTTCTAATGGAGCGTGGGCAGAATAAATACACAAAATCGATAAATTTACTAATATTTATTGACATAAAATTTTTATTATGTATAATTAATAATAACAAATATATATTTGGATAAGTTAATCTTATTAAGAGTGGTGGAGGGACTGGCCCTTTGAAGCCCGGCAACCTGAAAGATTTATATAAATTTTTCGTTGGTGCTAAATCCTGCAAGATAATATCTTGAAAAATGAGAGGCATTAAGACTTAATGGAACTTATGGTTTATATAGTCACTTCTTGTTTTAGGAGTGGCTTTTTTTTATAACCTTCATCTATAAGATGAATTTATTCTTTAGCAGTAACAATAAATAAGTTTTAAGCAATATATAAATTTGAGGAGGCAAAAAAATGACAGTAAAAAAATCTTTTGAAACAATTGCAGTTAGTGGCATATCAGGTGGGGATGAAACTACAGGGGCAATAAGTTTTCCTATTTATCAAGCGGCTACCTTTAAGCATCATGGCTTAAATAATAGCACAGGTTATGACTATTCAAGAGCACAAAACCCAACAAGAGAAGAAGCAGAAAAAACCTTAGCAGTTTTAGAAGGTGGAAAATCAGCCATTGGTTTTTCATCAGGAGTGGCAGCAATAACAGCCTGTATACACTTATTTAAAACAGGGGATCATATACTTTTATCTGATGATTTATATGGAGGGACATATAGGTTATTTGATGAAACTTTTAAAGATTTTGGGTTAGAAGTAACCTTTGTTGATACAACAAGTACAAAAAATATATTGGAAGCAATAAAGGAAAACACAAAAGGTATTCTTATAGAAACTCCTTCGAATCCTATGATGAAGGTAACAGATATAAGAGCTACAGCAGAAATAGCTAAAAATAACAACTTACTACTTATTGTAGATAATACATTTTTAACACCATATTATCAAAAGCCATTAGAATTAGGTGCTGATATAGTAGTACATAGTGGAACAAAATTCTTAGGTGGACATCATGATTTACTAGCAGGTTTTATTGTTGCAAATGATGATAAAATATTGGAAAGATTGAGAAGAATTCATATGTCGACGGGAGCTACGTTATCACCTTTTGATGCCTGGCTTATTTTAAGAGGCTTAAAGACATTACACATAAGATTAGATAGATCACAGGAGAATTCAATAAAGATAGCTAAATTCTTAGAAAGTAGTCCTAATGTAGAAAAAGTTTATTATGTAGGGCTAGAAGCTTTTGAGGGATATGAATTGAATAAGCAGCAAGCAACAGGCTTTGGAGCAACACTTTCCTTCAGAGTTAAGGATAAAGAATTAATACCTAAAATTTTAGAGAGTGTTAAAGTAATAAGGTTTGCAGAAAGCTTAGGTGGGGTTGAAACTTTAATAACTTATCCATTCACGCAAACTCATTCAGAAATACCAGAAGAAATTAAGCAAAAATTAGGTGTTGATGAATATTTACTTAGACTGTCTGTTGGAATAGAAAATATAGATGACCTAATAAATGACTTAGACAAAGCGATTAATTCAATTAAGAGTTAGGAGTTATGAGTTTAAGGAGGAAAAGGCTGTGGCTTTTCTTGTAATATATTTTAAGAATTTGCAAAGCAAATTCAACATTAACAGTTAACTGTAAACTAAAAAGATTGGGGTGTAAATTATGAATTTTGGAACTAAATTAATACATGCAAGTGGAGATATTGATCCTACAACAGGATCTGTAAGTACTCCTATATATCAAACATCTACTTTTCATCAATTTGATATAGAGAATTTTGGAAAGTATGATTATGCTAGATCAGGAAATCCAACTAGAGATGTTGTAGAAAAACTAATAGCAGAACTTGAAGGTGGGGAATGTGGTTTTGCTTTTGCATCTGGGATGGCAGCAATTTGTTCTGTGCTCTCAATATTCTCAGCAGGAGATCATATTATAATTTGCGGAGATGTATACGGTGGAACATATAGGGCAACAACAAAATTGTTTTCTAGATTTAATATTGAGTTTACTTTTGTAGATGCATCAAATATTGAAGAAATAGAAAGAGCTTTCAAAGAAAATACAAGAGGACTTTATTTAGAAACTCCTTCAAATCCATTGTTAAAGGTAACGGATTTAAGAGCTGCTAGTAAGTTGGCTAAAGAAAATAATTCTATTACAATAGTTGATAACACCTTTATGTCACCATATTTGCAAAGGCCATTAGAACTAGGCGCAGATATAGTTGTGCATAGTGCAACTAAGTTTTTGGGTGGGCATAGTGATGTGATTGCAGGACTTGTTGTTACTAAGACAAAGGAACTTGGAGATAGGGTTTATCAAATACAAAACACATTTGGGGCTGTGCTAGGGCCACAAGATTCCTGGCTTTTAGTTAGAGGAATTAAAACTTTAAAAGTAAGATTGGATGCACTTCAAAAAAGTGCTCAAAAGTTAGCAGAATGGCTTGAAGCAAGAGAAGAAGTTGAAAAAGTATATTATTTAGGTTTAGCTTCAATGGAAGGGAGAGAGTTACATTTAGAGCAAGCTGATGGTGCAGGTGCGGTATTATCCTTTAAATTTAAAACTTTTGAAAGAACTAAAGTTTTCTTGAATAATGTTAAAAATGTAGCAGTTGCAGTAAGTTTGGGAAGTGTTGAAACTATAGTATCATACCCAGCTAAAATGAGTCATGCTTCAATTCCAAAGGAAGAAAGAGAAGTGCTTGGAATTACAGATACTTTAATAAGGGTTTCTGTAGGGCTTGAAGATATAGAAGACTTAATAAAGTCTTTTGAAGAAGCAATTGAAAAATAATATCAACTGTATATAGTTAATAATTAAATAGTTAAAAAAATGTACTTCATAAGTTAGATATAAAAATTATCGCTTTTGAAGTACATTTTTATTATTAGTAGATTTTTTTAAATAAAGTTATAAGGTTTAACATAGATTGGTTTAATAGCACTACATCATCATCAGAGAGTGCTGATATTTTTTCTACAAAGGAATTAGAAATAGCATCACGAAAAGCGTCTAGTAAATCATGAGCTTTTTGAGTTAATTCAACTCTAAGAACTCTCCTGTCATCAGAATCTGGGAATCTATTAACCAAGCCGTAATTAATTAAATTATCAATAATAGGAGTCATATTTGATTTTGATATTCCTAAGCTATCAGCTATTTGTGAAATAGGAGAGGAATTACAATGTAAAAGATAAAAAATAACTCGCCCATGTGAAGGCGGAATTGAAAAATCTTTACAACATCCGCGTGTATCGCTACGTGATGCTTGAATAATTTTATTTATATCTTGAGTTTTAAGTACATTATTTTGAATAATCCATAAAAAGTTCATTAATGAATCTGAGACTTTAAATAAATCATCTTTATCCATTTTTAAACAATCCTTCCTAAGATAGTGTATGAGTAGATTATAAACTATTAATAATTTGAAAACAAGGAAAAAAGTTATTGACTTATAATAGTTATGAAAATATAATCAAAATATATTAGTAAAAATATCAAGGTTGGTTATTAAATAGTATAAATGTAAGTTCAAATTAAGTTTAAATTAAGGGAAAAATAAGAAAATTGCTTTATAATTTAATTGAGAAGGTTTAATTTTAAGAGAGACTTAATTATGAAAAAATAAAATGTTATTTATGCAGGATGATTCCATAAAGTGGTTATATAGGTTAAAATTAAATCAGGTGGAATAGTCCCTTTAATAAGAAATATTAAGTGTATTTTATAGTATAACAAAATTTAATTAAAAAGGAGAAGTAACATGAGAAAGAATATAAATAAAATGGTTGCATTTGCAATTGGGATAAGTGTTATGAGCGGAAGTATAGTACCAGTATTTGCAGCAGATACTACACAACAAGTTTCTAATACAGTGACAAGTACACAAACAGTAAGTGGAAAACCACTTTTTACTTTAGATGAAGCTATAAAGGCTGCAATAAGTAATAGTGATATATTAGCAATTGATAATAAAAAAGTAAGTTATCAAGATAAAGTTAATGATGTAAATGAAAGAATAGAGGATATTACTCCTAACCTATCTAGTGATAAGAAAGATCTTAATAAGGATACTCGTAATAATTCACTTGATCAGGCTGAGCAACAAAGAGAATTTGATGAGGATTCTGTAGTACAAAAAACTACTAATGCCTACAATAGTATTGTCACAAGTCAAATGAAAATAGATAAAGCAGCAAGAGATTTAGCTGTTAAAACTAAGCAATTAAATGATGCAAAATTAAAAAATAATTTAGGACTTTTAACAGAAGTTGATTTGCAAGCTAATCAGATTCAAATTCAAAACTTACAATATGCACAAAATTATAGTGAAAATCAATTGAAGGATGCAATATATAGTTTTAAAGTGTTAACTGGAAAAGATGTGACTCAATATAGCTTAGAACAAGATATTCAATTTGATAAATTAAAAATAGATGGAGATGTAGATGCTTATTTTGATGAAGTTATAGATAAGGATTTGAAATATAAAGTAGAATTAAATAAGATTACTAAAGAGTATTATAATGATCATGACAACCAAGTATCTGAAAGGAATGTACAAGATGCAAAGACGAAAACAGATGGTGCAACAGTACCTGTAGCAATTACAGGTGAAACTTTGGAACAGTATATGGCTCGTTATAATCAATATGAGCAAGATAAAAGTGCATATTCAAATGCATTGTCAGCACGTTTAGGATATCTTAGTACAAAACTAAGTATGGATACAACTGATATATCTTTAAATATGACTAAAAAACAACTAAAGGATACACTAAGAACTTTATATACAAATCTCCTTGCACAAGAAGATAAGATTAATTCAACAAAGAGTAGTATAGAATTAACTAATAAACAGCTTAGTAATGCAAAGCTTAAGTATGATTTAGGACTAATGACTAAATCAGATTATGATACATTAGTTATTAATAGTTTAGATTTAAATATTCAATTAAGAAGTGCAATAGATAGCTACAATACTTTAAAAGAAGAAATACAAAAGCCTTGGATAGCTGCAGGTGGAGCTGCGTCAAGCGGTTCAGGAAATGCGGGAGCATAAATAATAGAAATGTTAAATTAAAATAAAATATTTATAGAAAAACATACTGGCATGAAGTTGATATTTTAAATATTGATTTCATGCCTTTGCTTTTTTTATTCAGCTATAATATGATGAAAAACAAAAATGTAGAATATTTAGAGGGAAGTCATATTATATATTTATAGACAAAAAAAAATTATATGATAAAATAATATCCAGGGTATAAAATATAAAAAAGAGGAGTGATAGTATAGAAAAGTGTTTTTAATTTAAAATAAAGCGCCAGAACTTAAGTGTACTACTTAATTAATAGTACTATGGTTCAAAATAAAAGGTGATTTAAATTTATTTTGTAAATACTATAGTAATTTTTTTAAGGAATTTAACTAGCTAAAGCTAGTTAACTAAGTTCGACTAACCAAATCATAGATTTGGAGTCTCACTTATCACTTGCCCGATTACACTGGGTAAGTTCTGCTAACTAAATCGAAGATTTAGAGCATCACTTAAGTTGACGAGGTTGGGGAGTTATCGAAACTTCGGCGGGTGCCCCACGGTATTTGCACTACCGTTAACAACTGGCAAAACTTTAAAGCGATTTAAAGAACAAATCCAGTTTGGTGTTAAAACCTTCTAAAGTTTAAGGCTTTAAGGGTACTAGGATAATTATGCCATTTTTTAATAGGCTTTTGTTTTGTAAATATTCATATAATAAAAATATGAATATGACAGGAAGCTTATTTTGCTAGTACAAAGTTTTAAATTTGGATAAACTTAATTTAAAAGATTTACTCAAATAATTTGTTAGAGTAAGTTTTAAAAAGGAAGGAAGAATTAATATGTGCGGAATAGTAGGATATTTAGGAAGCGGGAAAGCAACATCTTTTTTAATCAATGGATTGTCAAAGTTAGAGTATAGAGGATATGACTCAGCTGGAGTTGCTGTTCTTAATAAAGGAAATATTGAAGTTAGAAAATTTAAAGGACGTTTAGCTAATTTAGCAGATAATATAAAAGAAAATCCTGTTGAAGGTAACATGGGAATAGGTCATACAAGATGGGCTACTCATGGAGCACCATCAGATGCAAATTCTCATCCACATTTAAATAGTAAAGAAACAATTGCTGTTGTTCAAAATGGTATAATAGAAAATTATTTAACTCTTAGAACATGGCTTAAAGGGGAAGGATATACTTTTAAATCAGAAACAGATACAGAAGTAATTCCAAACTTAATTGATTACTATTATGAGGGTAATTTATTTGAAGCAGTTCAAAAGGCACTTAAGAAACTTGAAGGAAGTTATGCTTTAGGAGTTGTTTGCAAAGATGAACCAGACAAACTTATTGCAGTTAGAAAAGAGTGTCCATTAATAGTTGGACTTGGAAAAGATGAAAGTTTTATAGCATCAGATATTCCAGCAGTATTAAGCTATACTAGAGATGTTTATCTTTTAGAAGATCATGAAATAGCAGTGCTTACAAAAGATGGTGTTAAGCTTTTTGCTCAAGATGGAAGTGAAATTCAAAAAGAAATATACCATGTAACTTGGAGCGAAGATGCTGCAGAAAAAGGCGGCTTTGAAGATTTCATGTTAAAGGAAATTCATGAACAGCCAAGAGCAATAAGAGACACTTTAGCTGGAAGAGTTTCTATGGAAAATGAAATATTATTAAATGAATTAAAGATCACTAAAGAAGATCTTCAAAATACAGATAGAGTATTTATAGTAGCTTGTGGTACAGCATACCATGCTGGACTTGTAGGAAAGAATCTAATAGAATCACTTGCAAAAATACCTGTAGAAGTAGATATTGCATCAGAATTTAGATATAGAAATCCACTAGTTACTGAAAGATCTTTAGTTATTGTAATAAGTCAATCAGGAGAAACAGCTGATACTTTAGCAGCACTTAGAAATTGTAAAAATATTGGAGCTACAGTAATTGCACTTACTAATGTTGTTGGAAGCTCAGTATCAAGAGAAGCTGATCATGTATTATACACCCTAGCAGGACCAGAAATATCTGTTGCTTCAACAAAAGCTTATACAACTCAAATTATTGGTATGTATATGATGGCAATGACCTTTGCTAAGATTTTAGGTAAGTTAAAGAGTGATAGATTAGATAAATTAAAAGAAGAATTATTAAATTTACCAGAAAAAGTAGAATTAGTTTTAGAAGATAAAGAAAAAATCAAAGCTATAGCTAAGAGAGTGTATGAAGAAAAAGATATGTTCTATTTAGGTAGAGGTCTTGATTATGCATTAGCCTTAGAAGGATCACTTAAGCTTAAGGAAATATCATATATTCATTCAGAAGCATATGCTGGTGGAGAATTAAAACATGGTACTATAGCATTAATTGAACAAGGAACAAAGGTTGTAGCTTTATTAACTCAAGAAGCTTTAAAAGAAAAAATGGTAAGTAATATTGTAGAAATTAAAGCAAGAGGAGCAGAAGTAATTGGTGTTTGCTACGAAGGAACTAAGGGCTTAGAAGAAGTTCTAAATGATGTGGTTTATATTCCAAGAACAATAGATATTTTTGCACCAGTGCTTGGAGTTGCAGTACTTCAATTATTCTCATATTATATTGCTAAGTTTAAAGGCTGTGATGTTGATAAGCCTCGTAATTTAGCTAAGTCAGTTACAGTTGAATAGACTTTACGGACAAGCTCAACAAATTGTAGATTTATAACAAAGTTGTATCGTTTATAATAAAGTCGTATCATTTATAATAAAGTTGTATTAAAAATAATAAGAATGGTAATACTAAAATTAATGTTTAGTATTACCATTTAAATTAATTACATAAGGAAATTCATAGAAGACTAGACATTTTAAGTAAAATTAATGTCTAGCCTTTTGTTTATTTGGAGGTAAAATTAGTGGTAAAAAGGAAAAGATCAAAAGATATTGAGAAATTAATTAATGAAGTGATTGATATAAGAGAACAATATCCGTTACTTCCTTTGGAAGAGAATTTAGCTATTGTTCTAAAATAGAATTTTTATTAATAGGATTTTTTAGTATACAATGATTATATTAAATGAATACTACTATTAGATTAAGACTTAATAATAGGAGTGATAAATTATGCTAAAATGCGATGCAGTATTTCAAGGTGGAGGGGTTAAAGGAATAGGTCTTGTTGGCGCTGTAAAAGCTATTGAAAAAAAATATAATTTTGTTAATTTAGTTGGTAATTCAGCAGGTGCAATTGTAGCTTCATTACTTGCTGTAGGATATTCTGGTGAGGAAATTGAGCATGAACTTAAAAATTTAAACTATCTTAAATTTAAAGATGAAACACTTATTGATAAAATGGGCATACCAGGTAAGATTTTGAGTACAGTATTAGAATATGGAATATATGAAGGTAATTATTTTAGAAACTGGATTGAAGAATTATTTAAAGCAAAAGGTAAAACTACTTTTGGAGATATAAGAATGAATGATTCAACAGATGAGAAATACTCTTATAAATTCAGTGCAATTGCATCTGATTTAACAGAAAAAAAGATGATTGTAATACCTCAAGATTTAAAATATTTTGGTTTCGATCCCGATAAATTTAGTATTTCTTTAGCTGTAAGAATGAGCATGAGTATACCTCTATATTTTGAACCAGTTAAATTGCAAGATACCACTGGCAAAACTCATTATATTGTTGATGGTGGTGTTTTAAGTAATTATCCAATATGGCTTTTGGACGATGGTAGCAACAATCCGAAATGGCCTACAATCGGATTTAAGTTTTTTGAAAATACAAGAGAAGTACAACAAAGCAACAAAGACCATTCAATTTCATCTATTCTAGAGTATTGTGAAGATTTAGTAGATACTATGTTAAATGCGCATGATAAGCACTATATTTCTACAATTAAGGGAGATTTTGATAGAACTATTATGATTCCTACTGAAATTAACATAGACGGAAAAAATAAAAAAATAAATACAACTTATTTTGATATTACCCAAGAGGAAAGTAATGCTCTTTTATTAAATGGATATAATGCAGCAGAAAAATTTTTAGAAACTTGGGATTTCGATTTATGGAAAGAAAAATTTAGAAGTTAATATATTAATTTTGATTAATATTTGTTTTTTCGTGAGTTAGTCTGTTCGAGAATCTACCAAATTGAAATTACTCTAAATGTTGAAAGAATAATATAAAAACTGTGGTGACAGATATGAAATTTAAAGCTCAAGATACTATATTTGTTAAGCATGTTGACTATTTTCAGAGTATTCTTACAACTGCTTATATATTTGCGAATTTTAGCAAATTAATCAATTTTACTAAAACTCTTAATTGTGTATGAACAGTCCTGGTCTATATATAACAATTATTACATTACCTAATAGTGATTATGTAATCTGTAATGTACATTTCACTAAATTAAGGTGGTTCAGCAGAAGAAGAGAGAATTATTCAATATTTCTTTAAATACTGAGATAATCTCATCTTATTTTGATTACCAAGCTATATTCAAAATACTATAGATAAAAAATGCGAGCTTCAATAGCTGGCAAATGCTGTTCAATTATCTTTTTTCAAAAATAGATTAACCCTTTCAATAAAGTTTGTTCAAAATTATAAATATATTTTGATAAAATATTATCTTTCATCATTTTCATAAGATTGTTCCGATAAATATAGTACTCCAAAAATACTAAGGTAACACATTGGAAAACCTATAATAAAATATCCTATATGTTGAAAAAATAATCCAACAACAACAATTAGAATCACCTCCAATATATATATATAATCAACTACTTTTGTTCAAACTTTATTATAAAAATTCTCATGATACTCATATATTAAAATTAATGTTTTAATCAAAATTTGTTTAAAACATTAGTAATTTAGATTCATTATATTAAGCCATTTATAAACATATTTTTGATCAAACTTTATTCAAAACCTACACAAATTGTAGATTTATAACAAAGTTTGATCGGAATATTTATTATGGATATGCTATATTTTAGAGAATGTAGTATGGAAAAATTAAAAAAATATAAGAATGTAAAAAAATTGTACATTCTCATTTAAGGTGAGAGTGTACAGTTTTTTACTTTATTAGTGGATGGGGCGTGAATGGCAAAAAGAAAAAGAAATTTAGATGTAGCTAAAATACTTAAAGTTTATTAGCTTAAAACTTTTCGGATGTCTTCTAAATTATTTACATATTTTGCTTTTGTCCTTCAAATATCATTACAATTTAAATATTTTATAGTTGAATATATAGAGCTTGCGATAGCAACTATTCTCTCTATTACTGGTACATGTCTAACTTTATATCCACTTTGTTACTACAACCACATTTACAATGTTTAGTTATTATAAAGCTGCGTTCAGTCGACTTTCGAAGAAGATTGAGAATTGAGTCAAAATTTGAACTCAGCTTTTAATTTCATGTCTCCATTTCTTAGTTATATCAATAGTTGCAAGAGATAGTATTTTCCCTAATGACTTATCATTAGGGAAAACTGGTTTACTTTTAGTAAATTTCATAAGTTGGCGATTATAACTTTCCATTACATTTGTTTTATATATTATTTTTCTTCTAGATTATCCAATTCCTCTAATGCGACGTATTCTGTTGGACTTTATATACTAAATTTAAATCAGAATTAAATATTTTTAGATCTTTACTTAGAAATTGCCTTTGTAGGGTATATGCTTTTCAGTATATGACACGGCTGATAGTATTATCCCTTCTTAAAGCAAGTGTCCTCCAGACACTTCGATATCTTGGGCTGTGACCCATCCGAAATCATCGGATAGTAAGTTTACAATGACCTTGGCAAGATCTTCGGGGTGGCCTATTCGGCCGAATATAGATTGCTCAGCTAGCGGCTTAATGAATTCAGGATGTTTATCAAAGACTCCATCGCCAAAATTGCTGTGAGTAGGACCAGGAGAAACCGCATTGACACGAATTTTGCGCGGCGCAAGTTCTTTCGCGATATAGCGAGTCCAAGATGACAACGCTGCTTTTAAAGAGCCGTAGACTGAATAACCAGGAAATGATTGGTTCTTGGATGAGCTCGAGGTATTTACAATGGCTCCAGCATCTTCCATGAATTGCATAAGGTGTTGCGTTAAGAAAACGGGGCCTTTGAAGTTCGTATTAAGAATTTTGTCAAAATATTCTTCGCTCATCTCCAAGAACATCATTGGGCCACCTACACCACCATTATTTACTAAATAATCAAAAGTCGTTCTATTCCAAATTTCTTTGAGATTCCTCTTCACTTCCTGAACAAAACCTTCGAATGTTGATCTTTGAGTCAGATCCAGCTTCAGTGCTACAGCCTGAATTCCCTTATTCTTTTTAATTTCCTTAACAATGTCTTCTGCTCTATCTTTATAGGAATTGTATGTGAGGATGACACTAATTCCGCGTTTGCCAAGCTCAAGCGCAGTTGCTTTTCCAATGCCATTACTTCCACCTGTTACGATTGCAATTTTCATAATAAAATCCTCCTTGTTTTGTTGTTTAAATTTGATTCTATTTTATTCGTTTCTGCTGAAATAAACTAGATCTAATGGTACCATTTTATTGCCTAAAAGTATCACTAGTGATAAAAATCATTTGAATTACTCTGTATTTTTATCTTTTAGAGAGCCTAAAAATGCCATTGAGTTAGGAATTGTGTTGAAAAGCAGGAAGTCATGTGATAGAATACGTGTATGAATAAAGTTTTAGATGAAATTATAGATTTAATGAAAAGAGCAGGCACTCGACCAATAGAAACCGAAGTACCTGGGTTAAGCATGATTAAGGGAGATATTCCAGTACATCAGCTCGCAGCACTCTACAAGCCGATGGTTGGTTTTACGATTCAAGGAACAAAGATTCTTTTAATTGGTGAACATAGTGCTACAATGAAAGGACCTTCATATTACGTGTTGCCGATACATGTTCCTGCAACGGCGAGTGTACATCCAGACTGTGATGGGCGTCCGTACATGTCCCTAGGCCTTGAGTTAAACCAGAATGTTCTTCAGAGTTTGTTAAGGGATATTCCTGAAGATCTAATACCAACTGCTTCTGAGCATTTTGCAGCTTGTGAAATAGACATCGAACTCATGGAGGCATGGCTACGGTTATTGAGGTTAACAAAAACTCCAAGAGATATTCCAGCGCTTGCACCGGCTTATGAACGCGAAATACTTTATCGAGTTCTTATGGGACCGCAAGGGTGGTATCTGAGGCAACTTGGCTTGAGAGAAAGTAATTTTTCTAAGATTTCTCAGGTTGTAAAATGGCTTCGCGATAACTATATGAAGCCAATTGACATCGGTGAGATCGCATTAAAATACGGTATGGCTATAAATACCTTTCACCGTCAATTCAAACGGGCAACGGGTTTAAGCCCTATTCAATTTCAAAAGCAATTAAGGCTTTTGGAGGCTAGAAACCTCATGGCATTTGAGGGATATGCAGTAGCTAGTGCTGCATATGAAGTTGGCTATCAGAGCCCCTCACAGTTTAATCGAGAGTATTCCCGCTTTTTCGGTGCACCTCCAGCTAGGGACACTGAGAAGTTAAGACGAATTGAAGGTGCAAGGGATTAGCAATTAGTAAGTCGCTTATATCAAAGTAATTTAATTGCTACGATTAAGTTATTGCTGGTCATAATTTACTCACTCTTCAATATGATCGCTAAGAGGCTGATGCTTTTGTGTGGCCAGATCACCGGTTCCATGGCCAGAGAGGCAATCAAACGTGGAGAGCAGACAATGGTTGAAGTAGCTAAAGTAATTTGAAAAGTTCATTAAAGTGCCCGAATAAGGTAATGCCCGGAATAATACTGTTCTGGGTATTTTTTTCTTGGATTTAAAAGGTGAAGGTAGTACTAGCAACGGGCGAATGTGCTTAATATTTTAATGAATGTAATAACTGTTTGGAATACACTCTACTTAAGTGTATTTATAATATTTTTCGGGATATGTTTTAATCAAACTTTATTATAAAAATTAAATAAATTTATTACTGAAAATTAAAGTTTTGATCAAACTTTGTTTAAAAAATGTAAAATTTATTTTACGATTTTAAGCCTTTTATAAAGATTGTTTTGATCAAACTTTATTCAAAACCTACACCAAAGGCACCTTTTCTCAGAATTATCAAATAGCCAGCAAAGAAAAGGTAGCTTCTTTGCGTAAGTAGGCTCTATTTTTCTATCATTTAAGGCTTCCACATCACCTTCATTAATGGAGATTTCAGACGTTGAGCAAAAGAGTTCTATTTACATTTTAACCAGTCAAATTTCTTGCTAAAAAATCAGCTAGATGTCGATTCTCAAGGCAGTACACCACCTAAAATTGTGAATTGCTACAATAAATAAGCGATTTTATTAACTGAGGATCTATTAGAAATTGATCCTGAAATATAATCAAATACCTGCTTCCATGGTTCTAAACCTAAGTGCTTAGAAATATGTAAGAAAATCTAAAATTCTCCCATATAGATCTTACTATAGGTAAATCACTACCAACTCCATGTGTATGATATGATTTTCAAAGTTTGGTTTTGATAATTTATTCATAATAATATCGAATTTTTCATTAATTGAATTTCTATTTTGTAGTTATTGTTACTTATAAAAAGAATAATGTGTAAATTTACTTTACAAATTGTGGTGGTATACCAACTCAACTTTTTATAAAAATCAAAATAACAATATTATATTAATTGGAAAAAAATTTGAATGAAATTTCTAAATATATATAGAAATTTGTATAAAATATATAATTTTATATGTTTTCAATTAAAAGTTAATTTAGTATAATGATTACAGGAATTTATTTGAAATAATACATTCTATTTACATTAAATATATAAGTATTATTATATAATAAAAAATGCAATATTTGGAATATAGTTGCAAAATATTTAACATATTATTATATAAGGAATATGGTTATATATAGGATGGTTATTTTATGTTTGTTTTAATAATTACTATAAAATGTACTTTCTTTACAGTGCTTGAGAAAATGAAGTTCTTATTTTGACTCTAATATCAACATGTGAAAAAATATTGATTTTTAAAAATTATAATGAATAGGAGAAATAAAAATGAAAAAAATTTTAAATGAAATTATTGATTACCTATCAAAAGTACTAACTGCGGAGAAAATTCAAGAAGATACTCAGCTAATAGAAGAAAATATGTTAGATTCATTGGGAATTGTAAGTTTATTAACATTTATTGAAACTACATTTGGTATTGATTTGGCAGATGATGATTTTGATATTAATAACTTTAGTTCACCTTTGAAAATTGCGGAACTGATTCATGAACATAGTGTAGAGATGGAGAAATAGGAAATGAGTGAGATGTTCAGACTAAAAGATACAGAACATTATGATTATCCACAATTAAGCATTTTTCATGATGTTTTGAAGCAAACAGATTTCGATGAGTTTTTAAAGGATAATTCATATAATAAGAGCAGTAACACAGCGTTATATATACATATACCTTTCTGTAGAACTTTTTGTATCTT
This sequence comes from Clostridium saccharoperbutylacetonicum N1-4(HMT), assembly GCF_000340885.1. NCBI lineage: Bacteria > Bacillati > Bacillota > Clostridia > Eubacteriales > Clostridiaceae > Clostridium > Clostridium saccharoperbutylacetonicum. The sequence continues at coordinate 317,285 of NC_020291.1, forward strand.
TTGCAATTATTATAAAGAAAAACCAGAAAAGAAACTGGTTGAACAATTGATTTCTGCAATTATTATAGAATTAAAATACTATGCAGATAGAATGCCATCAGAATTAAAAGAAATATCAGCGGTACACTTTGGAGGAGGAACACCGACATCAATTGGTATTTCAGGGCTACAACAAATAATGGAAACCATAAAGGATACTTTTGATGTAAAAGAAAAATGTCTTTTTTCAATAGAAGGGCATGTAAGAGATTTGCATGATTCTAAATTCGTTAGGAATTTGAAAAAGATTGGTTTTAATCGTGTAAGTTTTGGTATACAGACCTTTTCAACGGATATAAGAAAAAAGTATGGATTGCTTCCAATATCAGAGGTAGATGCAACTATTAATAATTTAAAAGAGTATGGATTTGAAGATTATAATGTTGATCTTATGTATAATTTTCCAGAGCAGAATTGTGATGAAGTAGTTGCTGACATTAATAAAGCATTTGACTTTGGTGTGAATTGTATTGATTTATATTCATTGAATGTATTTCCTAATACTAAAATGGAGAATTTTTTAACCAGACATGAAATGTATAAGAAATATATTGATATAGAGAAACGTTCCTCATATTTAGGAATATATGAATATTTAGAGGAAAATAAGGACTGTAAAATGGTAATGTCAAATACAATATCACGAAAGATGGACAAGCCAAACTTGTATCTGAATACCCATCTTGGAGCAAACAAGTTAGATGGGGGGCGTATTATTGGAATAGGACCATCTTCAAGAGGGTATGTGGATGGATTTGCATATAAAAATCATCTTGATGTAAATGGTTACATTAGTGCGATCAAAAAAAATAAGCATGGAAGATATCTTGAACATAAATTATCATATTTTGAGCGTCAAAACCGATTATTTGTTATGTTTCCTAACTTTACTTACATAAAAAAGAAAGATGCTGTTTTTAATGAGTATACAAAAAAAACCATGGATGTATTACTTGAAAACAGATATGTATATGAAGATGGAGAAAAGTACTATATAAAACCTAAAGATTGTTACTGGGCAGGAAATATTTCGGCAATGTTTTATTCTGAGGAGCAGAGAGAAAAAATGATTAAAACACTACTTCTTAACAGAAAAAATAAATTAAATATGTATAATCAAGATAAGATGCAAATTATTGGAAGGGATAGGTAGCGACATGAAAAAAACTGATGTTATTTTTGAAGAGCCTCTTAGTCTTAAATTAGTTGAGGAATTTGAAAAAAAAATATACTATTTGTCAGAAGATATTATATCATATGAAAGAATTTATAAAGATGAAAAAATAATTGGGGAAAGATTGAGCCTTGAGGATGATAAGCACGCAGATAAGATAAGGGACAGGGCATTGCATGTCATTGAAAATGAAATACTTGGTCTAAAAGATATAAAAGTTAATAGATTTTGGAACAATGAAGGAAATAATAAATTTAACAATGAAAATATTATAGAGGAATTAATAAAAAATGAATTGATTTATATACCATCTGATGGTCAAGTATCTTTTAAAGAGCCATTAGTGAGTTTATTTGATTTTTTTGATACTGTCTTTAAGAATATATCAACTAAAATATTTAAATGTGAAAATTACCGTTTCCCTACATTATTAAGATTAGATGTATTAAAAAAGGTTGGATATTTTGAATCATTTCCTAATTTACTTATGTTTACTACAAGACTTCGGAATGCAGTGGATAACTATGAGGCATTTAAAAATTCATTTACCCAAGAGACTGAGGAAGAAGAAATTGCAGATGGGTTAATGGAGTATTGCTGTAATACGTCATTCGGTCTACCACCTACTATGTGTTATTATGTGTATGACATGCTTTCAGGAAAGGAAATAAAGCAAAAAGCTATAACTACATGTGGTAAGTCATTCCGATATGAAAATAAATATTATAAACCATTCGAACGTTTATGGGATTTTACTATTCGAGAGACGGTATTTATCGGAGATTACAACTATGTAAGAAATAATGTAAATGAATACAAGAAAATGGCTGTTAAGCTTATGGAGTTATTAAATATGTCAGGTTTCTGTGAAACTGCTAATGACCCATTCTTCCTGATAGGCAATGCAGCGAAACGTATTAATGCACAAAAAATGTTTGGCTCTAAGTATGAATTACGCCTTAAGCTTAGTGAGGATAATACCACAGCAGTTGGGTCATTTAATTTGCATAGTAACTTTCTGGCAAAAAGATTTAGATTCTATTCAAACTTAGAAAAGGAGGAATATTGCTATACAGGTTGTATTGGGATTGGTTTGGAGAGAATGATGTTTGCATTCTTATCGCAGTATGGATTTAAACAGGAAAACTGGCCAAGTATGGTAAGGGAAGGAATTGATAATCCATTATTGGTGAATAAATATATAGATAAGCTTGTAGAATAATATTTTGGGAGGAATTATGGATTTTGAATTTTCAAATGAACAAATTAAATACAAGAAATATCTAATTGACTTTGTAAAAAAAGATATTAATGGAAATATGCATACTTTTGAGGAAAAGTGGAGGTTATGTGCTCAGTACGGATTATTTGGAATTTCATTTGAAGAAAAATATGGTGGATTCGGAGAAGATTACATAACAGCTGCATTGTTGATGGAAGCATTGGGATATGCTTGTGATGATAATGGCTTTGTGTTTATAGTGACCAATCATTTGTGGGCATGTATGAATACAATTAACCAATGTGGATCAGATGAATTGAAACAGAAGTATATGAGGAAACTTATAGATGGAAGTTTAATAGGTTGTTTAGCGATTACAGAAGATGAATCTGGTTCTGATATTACCCAGATAAAGACAACTGCTACTAAAGTTAAAAATGGTTATATTTTAAATGGAAGTAAGAAATTCATATCCAATGCACCTATTGCAGACATCTTTTTAATATCTGTAATGACTGGAGAACCGGGCTCTATTAATGGGTTAAGTTGTTTTATTTGTGAAAAGGATACAATAGGGTTGGAAATTGGAAAAGAAATCAAAAAGATGGGACTTACATCATGTCCTATGGGAGAGATTCATTTTTCGGATTGTTTTATTCCTGAAGAAAATATGGTAGGGCGTTTAGGAAATGGATTAAGTATAATTAATACTGGATTAGAGTGGGAACGAAGTTTTGAATTTGCAAGTCATGTAGGAGTCATGCAGAAATTAATGGAATTATGTGTGACGTATATAGAGAAAAGGAAATTAAATAATTATCAGGCAGTTACACATAAGATAGCTAAAATGCGTGTCAACATAGAGATGGCCCAGCTTTTGCTGTATAAAATTGCATGGAAGAAGAACTTGCATAAGAATACATATCTTGAGGCCTCTATGTTTAAGTATTTTATCAGTGAGACTTATGTAGAAACATGCTTGGAAACCTTACAGATATTCGGGGCGTATGGTTATAGCATTGAATCCAATATAGAAAAAGAAGTTAGGGATGCACTAGCTTCTAAGATTTATTCCGGCGCATCAGAGATTCAGTTAAACATAATTTATAAGCTTGTGAATAACTTTATTCAGACAAGTTATAAATAAGTAGATTGGAAGAGTGATATGAATATTGTTGTATGTTTAAAACAGGTGGCACAAGGAATATGTTCAGATGGTAATTGTGGGATTAGCCCATATGATTTATTTATGCTTGAACAGGCTATAAATTATAAAAAAACACATCATAATGTATGTATTATATGCATTACAATGGGTCCCTCAGCTTCTGAGGAAATATTAAGGATGGCAATTTCTCTTGGATGTGATGAGGCAATTCGTATTACAGATAAGTGCTATTCGGGTTCAGATACAATTGCTACAGCTTATATATTGTCTGAAGCAATCAAAAAGATATGTGATGTTGATTTAATTTTATGTGGAAAGAAATCTTTAGATGGAGAAACAGGTTTTGTAGGACCGTCTATTGCTAAATTTTTAGAGATTCCATATTTAATAAATGTTACAGGGATTGAAGATGGAGAGGGAAAAGAAATTGTTGTAACTACACTGGAAAAAATGTATGGGATGGATTATCAGGTAAAGTTGCCATGTGTACTTTGCATGGAGGGAATTGATACACATTTAAGCCCTCAGTCTTTATTTTCCATAAGAAAGGCAAATAAGTATAGTGTTGAAGTGTGGGATAACAGCATACTTAATATTGATTTAAATAAATGTGGAACAAATGGTTCAAAGACAAAGGTTTTAAATGTATTTTCACACTATAATGACAAGAAATTAATTGAACGTATAAGTGATGCTGAAGATGCAGTTGATATGATGATCTTAGAATTTGAAGTTTTTAGTGAATAGTTGGTGATGATAGTGATGAAAAATATAATAGTGATTTGTGAAGAAGATAATAAAGTAATAACACAATTAAGTCTTCAGATGATAAGCAAGGCACACGAATTGATAAATGGAATAGATGGTGAAGTGACTATAGTTGTGCCTAATAGGGAAGCGTTAATAGAGTTACCAATTACAGCTAATATTTATAATGTTATTGAATGTTCTGATTTGAGGAGGATAAGCCGGAATCAGACAAGTGAGTTGCTTGTGGAGATGATAACTATGTATATGCCTAATTTAGTATTATTTCCAGATTGTGACTGGTGGCGGTCCGTTGCTGCTAGTATGGCATCAGTATTAAATGCTGGTATTGTTGCTGACTGCATAGAAATCGAGTATAACTCTAATATAGAACAGTTTGTATTTCATAGAACTGCTTATGTTGGTTCCAAGGAAGCAATTGTGGTTGGAAAAGATACAAAGACAATATTAGGTGTTGTGAAGAAAAATGCATTTAATGAAAAAAAACTTGGAAAAATGCCATTAAAAATTGACACATTTTATTATGATAAAGAGAAAAAATCAGATATTATCCTTATTCGGAAAAGGGAAAGAATATTAAATCATGATATTTCTTTACAACTAGAAGGAAAAAAAATTATTTTTGGTGTTGGACGAGGTGTAGACAGTGAAAGTCTTGCTATACTAAAAAAAATAGCAAAGCATCTTGGTGCAGGATTGGGTTATAGCAGACCTATGATTGAACGTGAAGTTGGTACTTCAGATTTGCAGATTGGGCAATCAGGCTGCTTTATACAACCGGATCTTTATATTGCATTTGGAATATCTGGAAGTATACATCATGCATGCGGTATTTTGAATAGCAAGAAAATTATTGCAGTAAATAAAGATTGTAATGCATCAATTTTTGAGTATTCAGATATAGGAATTATTTGTGATTCAGGTGAAATAATTAGGAAAATAGGAGAAAAGATATTTAGTTAGGAGGAATAATATGAAAAGATATTTATATTACATATATCTTTCATTTAAGGTTCAGTCCATGTATAAGGCGAATATTGTATTTTCAATAGCAAGAGCTTTTATATTTCTTGCAGTACAGATTGCTTTGTGGAATGCATTGTATATGAGTGGGGCAAATATCGAATTTTATTCCCTTAATGAGATGCTTACATATCAGATATTAAGTGCAATTATTGCAAGTTTTTTGACTGGGATGGCACCAATGAGTATTGTTCAGAATGATATTAATACAGGAATGATTGTTAACTACCTGAAGCTTCCTTGTAGCTATAAACTTCAGGTTTTTATGACAAATTTAGGGGGAAACCTGTTTGCGTTTTTATTTGTATCTATCCCTATGCTTCTTTTGTCTAACATTTATACTAGGATTATGCTCCCTGCATCAATAGGAGCCTTTGTATATTCTGTATTAGCACTGGCATTTTCAATAGGAGTATATTTTGAACTTTATTATATGTTTGGTTTGATTTCATTTTGGTTTATGGATCGGTATAATACGGTTGGGCTGTTACTTACAAATGTCATTAGAATATTGTCTGGTGCGATTATACCACTAACGTTTTTCCCAAGCTGGCTTTATAAAATTGTAACAGTACTGCCGATGAGATTAGGATTTGATTTCCCTATTTCTATTTATCTGGGAAGGATAGGCATGTTGGAGACTGCTACAGGATTTCTTTTGCAGATTCTATGGATTGTAATTCTATGGGGAGTTAATAAAATATTTTTTAATTTAGGTTTGAAAAAACTAATTTTGCAGGGGGGTTGATGATGGTTGTATATATGATGTTATTAAATGTAAAAGCAAAACTGCAATATGGACATACGCTGCTCTATGAAGTCATTAGTTATTTAATTCGCTATCCAGTAGAATTTATTGCAGCGTGGATTATTCTTTATAACTTCAAGGCCCTTGGTGGATGGAATTTTAGTCAGATTCTGTTTTTGCAAGCGGTTTCTTTTGTTGTTATTTCATTAGGGTGTGCTTTTACTTGGGAACCAATGGTCGCCATGCAGGGATACATTGTTGAAGGAAAACTTGATCAGTTTCTAATTGCGCCAATGAACCCATTCTGGTATGTGATAGGAATAAATTTCAGGGCTACAAACCTTGTGATTACCATAATATGTGGTACAATAGCAACTTTTGCAGCAAATAATGCAGGGGTGACATTATCTTCACGTATAGTTTTTTATCTTATAGGATTAGTGGGAGGGGTTTTAATTGTTGCATCATTCAATGTAATGATAGGGTCATTATCCTTCTGGATATATCAGACACATAATATTATGTCCTTTATGATTGACACTGTGGGTGAACTTTTAAAATATCCAATTAGTATTTATACAAAGGGATTACGTTTTTTATTAACCTTTATTTTGCCGATTTCATTAATTGATTATTATCCAACAGCATATTTACTGGTAGATAATGAAATGAGTTGGACGGTTATGATTATTATTTTATTGGTAGGTATTGTTCTTTTTTATTTATCATATTGTTTATGGTATTTAGGATTGAAACAGTATAAAAGTTCAGGAGGTTGATTATTTATGAATATAAATAATATTGTTATAAAAGCAGAGCATCTAAGTATGGTTTATAAAAAGCCAGTAATGCAAGAGGGTAAGCTTGGTATGTTAAAAGATATGTTCAAACGTCAGTATTCTTATTATGAAGCGTTAAGTGATGTATCTGTGAGTGTTAGAGAAGGTGAGATTTTAGGATATATTGGTCCTAATGGTGCAGGAAAGTCAACGACAATAAAGATATTAACAGGTGTTATGCATCCGACCAGTGGAAGTGTTACAGTGAATGGCATTTCGCCACATAAAAAAAGAATTGAAAATGGAAAAAGTATAGCATTGGTATCAGGACAGCGAAGTAATCTTTATTGGGATTTGCCTGTTTATGACAGCTTCGAACTTCATAAAAGAATTTATAAAATACCAGATAAGCAATATGATGAAAATATGGATATGTTTCAACAGCTATTAAATATCCAATCATTTTTTAAGACACCAGTAAGACAATTGAGCCTTGGGCAAAGAATCATGTCAGATTTTGCACTTGCTTTTTTGCATAATCCATCAGTTGCGTATCTTGATGAACCTACAATTGGACTGGATATATCGGCAAAAGAGAATATTATTAAATTTTTAAAGCAGATTAACCAGCAACGAAAAGTAACTATGATGATAACTTCTCATGATTTATCAGATATTGATAATCTCTGTGAGAAGATACTGATTCTGGATAAAGGGAAAAATATATATGAGGGACCTAAAGATAAACTAATCAAAGAGTACTGTAATGAGCAGTGCACTATTGTTATGGAGATAGAAAATCTACATAACATAAAAGACTTATCAATATTACAGTTTTGTCAAATATCAAAAAATGGAAATAAAGTAAATATTTCTTTTAGCCGTCAGAAAACGAGTCCAGCAGAAATTATGATGAATATCATGAATAAGGGATATAATGTGAAGGATTTTACTATTTTAGAAACAAGCCTGGAAGATGCAATTAGGGTTATATATAGAAATGCAAAAAATAATGTTTTATGAGGTAGCCTATGGAGAAATATGTATTTAAGAAATATTCATCTTTTGTTAGTAATGCTTGTCTGATATCATCATTTTCTAATTTGTTTTATAATTGCGGTTTGGATATTATGGAAAGTGATATATTTTTCCTTGGTGATGGAATGAGATTTGATTATCAATGGGATGATAATGCAAAAAGTCTAAAAGATATTGTTTTATTTCATGATTCCAATATTATGATTCAAAATTTCTTTGAACAGATAAATGAAAAAATTTCAATAAAAAAGATACCCTGTGGTGTGAATGAAGAAGAATTCAATATATTCATTAAAAAGAAGATTGATGAAGGCGTTCCTGTTATTATAGCAATCAACACAGAGTATATTACATATTATAATAAAATTCCCTCAAAATTTAGACCACATTTTTTAACAGTGATTGGTTATCGAGATAATGAAGCCTATATATCTGATTGTCTAGTACCGACAGTAAGAAATTATGAAACATATGTAGGCTTCTTTGGTTTTAGTGATTTGTTTAAGGCATCTAGAAAGATGGGGCATATTTATTATGATTTTAATTATGAGATATCTGTAAAAAAGATAACAACCATAGAATTGAATCAGATTCATTATAAGTTCAAAAAAAATATAGAGATAGATTTATATGATAATTATGAAAAATTAAAAGATTTTGCATATCGGATTAGAAATATGAAGAAACAGTTTCCTATTGAGGAAATTGCAAAATCGGCAGAGGATCTGTTTTTTAATATTAAATATAATGGAATACTGCATAGTAGAATGTTAGTGTATACACATATGCTTAAGTATTATGAAAAAAATCAGGAAGTTTTATCGAAACTTAAAGATATATATATAAAGTGGGAAGCTATAAACTATGCTTTGTTAAAGAATAATCTAACCAATGCACCTGCAGATAAATATGATGGTTTATGTGAAAGCGTATTAAATTTATTAGATTTAGAATATACAACATACAAGTCCATGCTAGCCTGCTATACAGCAGATAAAATATTATGACACTATACCAGGAGGTGAGAATTTATGAGAGAAATACATGCACAAAGTAAATTAATATTCCATAACGAAATATTTGAATATGACAGAATTATGGAAAGAATATTTCAAATTGAAAGCATAGTGCTAACAAATATAAGACAGGAAAGTTTAGTTGCAATAGCATTAGAACGGTCTCCAGATGTCATATTTACTATGCTGGCAATGCTGAGACTTGGCATTACCTTTTTACCATTAGATTTGAAACATCCAAAAGAAAGAATTGAATATATAATAAAGGATTCAGGTGTCCATACTGTAATAACATCATCTAACTATAAAAAACTGTTTACAGGGGTAAATATTATTTCATTAGATGATAGTTATGGAATTAGTTCAGTTACAATTCAAAAACAATACAAAAGTGAATTAGCGTATGTGTTATATACGTCAGGGACAACTGGAAATCCTAAAGGTGTGATGATAAAACGGGAAGGACTAAGGTATTTTATTGATGGAATGGCTAAGTGTATTGATTTTAGAGCGAAAAAACGTATTTTATGTTTAACGACTGCTGGATTTGATATCTTTTTCATGGAGAGTATTGTACCTGTGTATCTAGGTTTAACCGTGATTCTGGCAGATGATGAAGAAAAAAATGATCAGGAAAAGATTGCTGAACTTATTGCTAAGTATGATATTAACATGCTACAGATGACTCCATCAGCACTTCAAATGCTGATAAACAATCAGAATGGGAAAAAGAGTATGGAAAACATATCGGACATCATGGTTGGTGGAGAAAAGTTTCCTCATAACTTACTTTTGAATCTTAAGAATGTGACGAAAGCAAAAATCTATAATATGTATGGTCCAACTGAGACAACAATCTGGTCAATGGTTAGTGACTTAACAGATAAGAATAGTGTTAATATCGGGTTCCCGATTTACGGAACAGAAGTTTTCATTTTGGATGAGAATAGGAAGCCAGTAGCAGAAGGAGAGGATGGTGAAATTTATATTGCCGGAAAAGGGTTGGCGGAAGGATATCTTGGTAAAGAAGAACTAACTAGCAAAAAGTTTGTAAAGATTATAGAAGAACAAAATATAATGGCATTCCGGACTGGAGATTTAGGACGTTTTCTACCAGATAAAACAATTCAGTATATTGGTCGCGTTGATAATCAGATAAAATTTTATGGCTATAGAATAGAACTTGAAGAGATTGAAAGTGTACTCAATCAGATTCCTGGAATAGATAAAGCCATAGTGTTTGTTGAAAATTTAGATATAACTAATAAAAGACTAGTTGCTGCTTATATAGGGGTTAATAAGTCATATACTGAAATAAAGGAATATATATCGAAGAAGCTACCTAAATATATGATTCCTGCTGATTTTATTAAAATGGATAAATTTAAATATAACATGAATGGAAAGTTGGATAGAGATAAAACAATAAGGTGTATTTTGGATGAAGAGCATAGCGGTATTCTAATGAATCCGAAAAGTACAAATTGGACATTGAACAATATTTTGAGAAAAATAATAGAAATAATTAGTGATTTTATCGGAAAGAATGATGGTTTTGAAGTGTCAGCAGATTCAAAATTATCTGATTTAAACATAGATTCTATAGAATTTATACAGATTATTGTTACTTTAGAGGAGACGTTTCAGATTAATTTTGATTATGAGAAGATGACATTTGCAGCGTTTAGTACAATTTATTCCATGGCCCAATATATAAGTACAAAAGTGTAATTGAGTATTAATTACGTACTAGACAAAGGAGACAAGTATGAATAATATAAAGCATGAATTTGAAATTTCTAAAGAAGGTAAAAGAGTATTACCAGTAACCTATCCTATTATAACAACCTATACTAATCATGCACATATGCTGGCAGTTTTGGGTAATAATAAAAAAACACTTGAATGGATTATTAGCAATTATATATTGATTTACTGCAATAAGGATTATGCAAAAGGTCAGTGGGGAGATATGTATTTTCAAGCGCCATATAGGGTGAGACCATATGATCAATGCGAGTGGCTTGTTTCAGACAAAATATCTGTTAAATATATTTTAGATGCTTCTGAGAGTATCATAAATAAGGTAATTAAGTGGATTGATGAGGGAAGATATATAGATATTATGCTTGATTACTACTATATTAGCGATTCAATATATTATAACAAAGAATCATTTGGGCATGACATGCTTATTTATGGTTATGATTCGTTAAAAAAGGTTTTTTATTGCAGTGACTTTTTATTTACAGAATCTCATAAATATACATTTAGCACCATATCCTTTGATGACTTAGAGAATGCTTTTGCACATTCCATTAATGACGAAAAGAGAAATTATCTTAATGATCAACTATATGTATTTCAGTGTTGTGAAGATTGCGAGTTTGAATTTGATGAGCATAATATTATAAATAGTTTACAGTTTTATGCTGAATCTAAGGTTCCGGAGTACTGGTATCTGTATAATGTAATAAATCAGAAAGAGAATGTGTATGGTTTGGATGTCTATGATGCTGTGATTTGTTACTTGGATAATATTGTGAATGAGTGGTGCTACACTAAAATATTCTATATGTTATATGATCATAAACATCTTATGATTAGTAGATTGAATTACTTAGCAGAATTAAAGACAACCTATGAGAAGTATTACAGAGATTTATGTGCCAGATATATAGAATATGAGAAGGTATTGAAAAATGTAACCTTCTTTATGGTAAAGTACAATTTTTGTAAGGATAAAAATATTTTAAGTGACGTTAAAAGCATTTTGAAAGAATTGAAGTGTCAGGAAAAGGAGTCTTTGACTCAGTTTTTTGAGAACATTAATTCTGGGAGGAGCTCAGATGATTATAGATAAAATACTGTTGAATTGTGATCTTAATCCGGAGAAAACAGCTATTTATTATAGAGAAGATTTGATTAAATATGGAATGTTACGAAGTAAGATTAATGAGTACAGTGAGATAATAAAGGGACTAGGGACTGAACAGAATGAACCGATAGGAATCGTGTTTGACAATGAACCAGAGATAATATTCTGGACTTTGGCACTGTTTAAGAGTGGAAATCCAGCTGCACTGTTACCAGTATACTTTAAAAAGAATGAAATCAAATATCATATTAACTGCTTAAATCTTAGGTATTTTGTGGTACAAAGCAAATATATAGAGAATTATGCTAACATGTCTGTAGAAACTGAATTTAATGGGTGTACTTTATTAATAAGAGATTCAAGCTTACAACATTGTATTAGTTGTAATTCGGAGGATAGAATTATTCAATTCACGAGTGGTAGTCAAGGAGAAAGTAAAGCAGTAGCTAGAACCGAAAGTGCTTTGCTTAATGAAATTATTTCATTAGAAAATCCATTTGCACCAGTAGAAACGGATGCAGTTTTTTTGCCATTATCACCTTTGTTTCATTCTTATGGATTGGTAGGTGGAACTTTATTTCCTTTATACTATGGTTTAAGCGTAGCACTTGCGGATATCAAATATCCAAAGTATATTCTGTCGCAGATTGGAAAATTGAAAGTCTCTCATATGTTTGTAACTCCATTTATTTATAAAATGTTTTGTGAGATATTGAAGGCGAATAAAAACATATTTGATTTATCAAGTGTTAAGAAAAGCTTCTCAGCAGGAGGTGCTATTGAATTAGAAACAGCATCTCAGTTCAAAGAACTTTCAGGAATTGATATATTTCAAAACTATGGTTCTACAGAAGCGGGAACTATGGCGATTGGAAAACAGCCGTTGACTTTGGATTATTCAATTGGATGTATGATTTCAGATGCTGTTATTAGTATTATGTCACTTGAGTTTATCGAACAAGAAAATTATGGGGAGCTACTGATTAAAAGTGATATTATAGATTTCCATTATTTATACCCTGAAAAACTCAATGTCGAGAAGTTTTATAATGGTTTATTTAGGACTGGTGATATTGTAAAGAAAGAAAATAATGTTCTGTATTACATGGGAAGAAGCGATAGTATGATTAACATAAATGGACTTAAGGTGTATGCGAATGAAATTGAAAATATCATAAAAGAGATTGAAGGTGTAAGTGAAGTATCAATCATAAGCATATCAGAGGGAAAGGACGATGAAATGAAGGCATATGTTGTATTGAACAATAATGCTGATTTAACGGAAAATTCAATTAAGCAATACTGTAAGAAATTTGTTGCAGACTATAAGATACCTAGAAAAATAGAGTTTATAGATAGTCTTCCTAAAAATAGTTCTGGTAAAATATTGAAGAAATACTTAATAAAAGGAGAAGAATAGTATATGAATTATTCATATGATGAAATAAAAGAAATTATAAAAAATGTAGTAATTGAAACGAATGATGTGAATATAAAAATAGACGAATTGAATGAAAATACTAATTTTATTAATGATTTATCTTTTGATTCCTTCAATTTTATTAAAATGATTGTAGCTTTGGAAGCGCAACTGGATGTTATTTTCACAATGGATGATTTGGATATAAACAAGATGGAAACACTAGGCCAACTGATTAATATTTCATATAGCATATATATAAACACACATAATTAGTTGCAAGAAAGAAAAGAGGTAGTTAAAGTATGTTGGATATAAAGCCATACAGAAATGATAATCTGGCATGTGGAGAAATGGTTTTTGCGACATATTTGGAATGGAAAAGGATACCTCATGAACTTATGTTTGAACATTCATGGGGAAGAGAATTTTTGTATACAGATATTCCTATAGCAGAGACATCATTAAAAAAATATTACAACATTGATTTACAATGGAATGATATTTCAATGGAGAGTTTAGTGAAAGATACCAGAATACTTGAAATAGATAAGCCTTTAGCGTTAGCTATAGATTTAAAAGATGCAGATTGGATAGAAAGTGTATATACTAAGGCATTTCCTATTCATTGTATTATGGCGATAGGTAAAAGTGGTATAGATGGTTTTATATGCCTTGATCCAACTTTTTCAGATGGGATTATAAAATTTTCTAGCAGAAACAAAAGAGCAAGATACGCTATTATGGAAGTGACTCAGTGTAAAAATAATGACCAAAATTTTATTATTGAAGAACTGTATAATAATGCAAGATTATTAAGCACTAGTATGTTGTTTAGTGAAATAAGGAATTATGGGAAGTATCTTTCGGAGAGTCTATTATCAAATGAAATGAGAATGAATTATGCAGAGTTACTGGCAAATGCAAATTTATATCGTCTTAATAGGATACATAAAGACTTGCTGAATTACGCAAGTATGCTTAATTATATTTCTGTAATAACGAATTTGGATTTGAAGATGTTTGTACCAAAGTTAGGGGAGAGGGCAAAACATTGGGAACTGATTCGGAATGCTGTAACAAAATATTATTGTACAGGAAATAAAGGAATTGTAGCTGAAATAGGAAATGGAGTAATTATGGCAGCAGAGAAAGAGGAAAGCCTTAGTAAAGAATTATTAGAATATCTAAATAAAAATTTAGGTAATTAAGAAGCTAAAGTATGAATGTAAATAAGAATGTAATTATTGTCTAAAAATAGGCCACTAGTTTTAGAGGGCTATAACTAAGAATTAGTAAGGAGATAGTTTGATGGTAATAATGGCTCCAGTTAATAGTATGAAATCCTGTATGGCTGTAATTGAAAGTGGTGCGGGTGAAATTTATACGGGTGCGGATGAAGGATTGTTTGGTACATATTCATTCACGGGAAGAGGAAAGTTCACAGGAAATTCAACTAGAATTCTTCCAGAGTTCACAGAACTAGAAAGAATTGTAGAATATGCACATACAAAGGGAGTTAAGGTGAACTTTCTTGCCAATATTCAATATCTACAAGATATTAGTGATAAACATATATTGGAAAGGCACTTTTTAGATTATTGTGGGAATGCTATTCGTGCAGGCGTGGATTCAATTGTTTTGGGGGATTTAGGTCTTCTTAGATTAGTAAGGGAGAAATATGATGTAGAACTGCATAGTAGCATTTTCTTTAGAACAATTAATAGAGAACAAATTGCGTTTTTTAAAGAATATGATATTAAACGAATTTGTTTATCTTATCATGTTACATTACAAGAAATTGAAAAAATGTGTATGTCTAATATCATGGATATAGAAGTTGTTGGTTATCAAGGGTGCTCAATGTTTAATGGAACATGTAGTTTTTTACATGATTATGGAGAAGATAAGTTTGATCCGGGGCTTTTCTGTAAAGGAATTTATCAGGTAAATTCGGATGAACCTTCTAATATATTTGATGTAGAAGCAAGATGTGGATTATGTTCATTAAGGAGATGCAAGTCTGCAGGGGTAAAAGCAATAAAAATTGTTGGAAGGGAAATGGATTATAGAAAAATGCAGGGAATTGTGAGCCTTTTTAGTAAGATAATTAACAATGATGATATTTCTATAAATGAGATTTTACCTTCATGGTGGAAGTATACCTTGTGTAGTAAAAACAGTTGTAAATACATCGGAAATAAATATGAAGAATTTATGATAGGGGGAGATTATCATTAATATTAGTTTTAGAAAATATATCTCAGATTTGGATGATGAAACAATTGAAGTTCAATCCAATGGAGTAGTATTAGGAGATGAAGGGTGTATTTATCTGTGCTTGCACGATTCTGTATTAGATTTTGCAAAAAAGTGCAAGGATAAGCAAAAAACAGTAAGATTTCTTACGCCTATTGTGCCAGACATATATATGGATGATTTAGTAAAAAGAATAGAAGATTTATCAAGGATAATTTCATTAAAGGTTACATTTAATGACTATGGATTGCTTCATAGATGCAGTAAGTTAATTGAAAACAAACAAATTATTCCTGTATTTGGAAGGGTTTTGACTAGATCTATGTTAGACTGTAATTGGGCAAAACGTCTGCTTACTAATGAAAATGATAAAGTAATAGCAGGATTATATGAATATAGTCTTATGGATAATGAGAAGATAAAATTACTGGAAGAATTTCATATACAGGAAATAGAAGTAAATTATCATCCGGAAAAAATAACAGAGTTAAGCGAGGTGGTAAAACTTCCCATTGTGATATACAATAATCAATTATTATCTGTTGGGCGAGTATGCTTTTCAGCAAGATATCAGCAGTTAAAACTTCCTAATTGTGCAGAATGTATGGAATGCAGAAAAAAACTACAGTTTTCTGTAAATAAGAAATGGAGTAAAAAAAGAATGTGTTATGATGAACCTGATGAAGAATTTAAGCAATATATGAGTGATCTTTATGTGCAGGGGAATGTTGTATATAGAAATATTAATGATTTACATTTAGACCTTCAGCAGAATGTGATTGAGGAGTTAATATATGCGTGATTTACAATAAATGAATAGTTTAATCCGCTAGCTATGCTGTGGGAGAATCGTGTAAGCGAAAGCGATGAGGATAACATAAGAAAGAAGCCAGAGAACTTGAAAATACATCGTGAAAAAATGTAGAAAATTTATAATAGATTACAGGCTTGACTATATAAAATTATATACTGAGGTATATCAGATATAATGTGTAAATATACTGATATAGCTTCAAGAAAAATTCCATTGGCTTTTAACAAGAGTTATGAAAGTATATATTTTGGACAATATATAGGTTTAAGAGAGCTGGATCTAGTGTTTCGATGCCAGGGATGATGTATACTATTAAAATCAACTCTAATTTTAATTTTGTTTGAGATTTTTAAATTTACTCAAAGGAAAATAGCATTCTTGTTGAATATATAAGAGAATAACTGATTTTGTTATGGATTTTTTCATCTATAATTATTTAACATTTTGAGTAATTTTTCTTTTTTTATAAAACTGAAAATTAGAAAATTAGCTGTTTAGCAAATATGAAATTAGCTAAATTAATTAGGAAGGATTGATTCAATGTTATTAATGATAGATAATTATGATTCGTTTGTATATAACCTTGTTAGGTATTTTGAGGAAATTGGAGAGGTGGTAGATGTAGTTAGGAATGATAAGGTTGATATGAATTGTATAGATAGAAAAAAATATTTAGGAATAGTTATATCGCCTGGGCCTAAAAATCCTAGGGAGGCAGGGTTTTGTTTAGATATAATTGATAGATTCAAAGGGATTATACCGATACTTGGGATATGCTTAGGGCATCAGTGTATTGGGCATTATTTTGGTTGCAGAATTGTTAAGGGAATAAAACCTATGCATGGGAAAATAAGTGAAATAATGCATAGCGGAGAAGATATATTTTATGGAGTTAAAAAATCGCTTAAAGTAACTAGGTATCACTCATTAATAATTAGTAAAGAAAAAATGTCAAAAGAGTTAGTAATTACAGCAGAAACCTCAGATGGAGTAATTATGGGAGTTAGGCATAATAGTTTGCCTATATATGGAGTTCAATTCCATCCAGAAGCGGAACTTACTGAAGATGGTCATAAAATTCTTAAAAATTTTGTTTTAGAATGTAGGAGGTTTAGAAATGATAAATTTTAAAATAAAAGAATTAAATAAGTATTATGATCCAGTTTATACATATAATCTTTTTAAAGATTATGAAGATAGCATATTTTTAGATAGTTCAAAAGAAGATAAGCTGTTATCAAGATACTCTTTTATTGGATTAAATCCATATAGGAAGTTTGTTGCTAAAGGGAGACAAGTATTAATTGATAACGAAGTATATAATGATGTTGATCCATTTCATAAATTAGAAAAGCTTATAGATGAATATAAGCTTAGCGTTAATAATAAACTTCCTTTTATAAGTGGAGCTATTGGATATTTTTCTTATGATATAGGAAGGGTATTAGAGGAATTACCTAATAACTCAACTGAAGATTTTAGTATTCCAGATAGTATTTTTATTTTTTTTGATAACATGTTTATCTTTGATTTACATAATAAGAAAACATATGTAACTGCAGCAGGACAAAACGAAGAAGCTTCAATAAGTATATTAGGAATAGAAAAATGTTTAGAAAATTATATTGAAGAAGAGTTATCCCAATTAACAAGTTCTAACAATGTGTTTTTTTCTAATTTCAATAAAGATGAATATCAAAAAGCAATATCAATGCTAAAGGAATATATTAGAAGTGGAGATGTATACATAGCTAATATGACTAGAAGGATATGGTGTAATAACAATGAAGATTCTTATAAAATATATAAAAAATTAAGAGATGCAAATAAAGCACCATTTTCAGCGTATATGAATTTTAAAGATTTTCAAGTAATAAGTTCTTCACCAGAAAGATTCTTATCTATTATAGATGGGGTCGTTCAAACAAGGCCAATTAAAGGAACTAGGCCTAGAGGAAGAAATCTTGAAGAAGATGAAAAAAATAAAAATCAGCTAATAAATTCTGAGAAAGATAAATCAGAGTTATTAATGATTGTAGATTTAGAAAGAAATGATTTAAGTAAAGTTTGTAACCCTAATTCTGTAAAAGTTACTGAACTGTTTAAATTGGAGACGTATGAAACTGTATTCCACCTTGTAGCAACAATAGAAGGAAAGTTGAAAGGCAATGTTTCGTCTGTAAAATGTGTGAGAGAGTGTTTTCCAGGAGGATCAATTACAGGTGCGCCCAAGATAAGAGCAATGGAAATAATAGAGGAACTTGAAAAGCTGAAGAGAAATATTTATACGGGATCCATAGGATATTTTGATTTAAGAGGAAATAGTGATTTTAATATTGTTATTAGGAGTATTGTTAAGAAGGATAATAAAGCTTATTTAGGTGTTGGCGGTGGAATCACCTGGGAGTCTATAGAGGAAGCAGAATGGTTTGAAACAATAGACAAAGCTAAAGCATTAATTGGGGTATTATAAATGAGAGAGATAATTTATAACAAGAATAAAATATTATTAGATGAAGGCTTATTTTTTGGAAGAAGCGTATTTGAGACAATTCTCTGGAGAGATAAACCGCTATTTCTAGATGAGCATTTAACAAGATTAAAAAATGCAATGGCAGAAATAAATTTGAAACCTTTAGAAGAGCAGGCGTTAAGAGAATATCTTAATAAATTGTCAATAAAAGATAAGGTGTTAAAAATAACTGTTACACCTTTAAATCTTATAATCACAGAGAGAGAAATTAATTATAAGCAAGAAGATTATAATAAAGGTATGGCATTAACAATTTCAAAAGTAAGGAGAAATAGCACTTCAAGGCTGTGTTATATAAAGTCTACATGTTATATAGAAAATTTAATTGAAAAAGAAAATGCCCAAAAGATAGGATTTGATGATGTTATATTTCTAAATCAAAAAGAAAATATAACAGAAACAAGTTGTGCCAATATATTTATTGTACAGAATAAAGAGATTTTTACTCCTAAACTAGAAGATGGCCTATTAGGAGGCGTAATAAGATCTGAAATTATGAAGAACTTTAAAGTTAATGAAAAAAGTATCACAATAAAAGATTTAGGAAATTCAGAAGAAGTGATTATAACAAATAGCTTAATGGGAGCTATGTCAGTAAGAAGGATAGATTATATTGAATATAATAATGAAGAATTTAGGAAAATGTTCAATGCTCAAATAAATAGTTGAATTTTAGAGTGTATGCAGTAGGTAAAAAAGAATACCTGATACTTTGCTTCACAGATATTATATCAATACAACATTGTGTAAAAGAGTACTCTTTATGGGGTATAAATTTCAAATCATAAATATTGATTAAGATTTATGTACATCTATATACTTAATTGAGTTAGAAAAAGACTAGACATTTTATGTGAAATTTAATGTTTGGTTTTTTTCTATTTTAAGTTAAAAATGTATTGACTTTATATATCAGAGTGATATAATTCAATTATAATATATCAGAGTGATATATATATCGAAAGAAAATATTAAAAGGTGTGAAGCTAAATGGCAAAAATAAATAAAACAAAATATGCTTTATTAGGAGTATTAAGTATAATGTCAGGGTCTGGATATGATATTAAAAAGTTTTGTGATTCCTCGATAGGATACTTTTGGAATGAAAATTATGGTCACATATATCCAATGCTTCAAAGGCTGGAAGATGAAGAATTAATAACAAAAGAAGTAAAACAAACAGAAGGAAGACCAGCAAAAAATATATATTCAATAACTCAAAAGGGAAGGGACCAATTGCAAGAATGGCTTATGCTTCCAATGGAATATGAACCAAAAAGATCAGAATTTTTACTAAGGATATTTTTATCAAAAGATATACCAATAGAAGTAATGAAAGAAAAAATAAAGAAAGTTAAAGAAAAATGTGAAGAAGAACTTAAACAGTATTCTGAAATAGAAAATATACTTAGCACTAAATTACAGAATGTAGATAAGAAAAGCACAATACTATATCTTAGTACAGTGAATTATGGTGTGAAAATGGAAGAGGCACAAATAAAATGGTGTGAAGAGATCTTGAAAAAGTTAGAAGAAGTATAAGAATAATAAAATCAATCAGTGCATAAGTAAGTACACTAGATATATTTAGGAGAGGTGTTTAAAATGAAAGTATTAGCTATAAATGGAAGTCCAAGAGGAGAAAAAGGAAATACTGAAGTGCTTTTGCAGGAATTTTTAAAGGGCTGTGCAGATAAAGGAGCAGAAGTAGAAACAATATATCTAAAAGATAAGGAAATAAAACATTGCATTGGATGTTTTACTTGCTGGACTAAAACACCAGGAAAATGCATTCATAAAGATGATATGGAAGAATTATTATTAAAAGTTTCAGAGACAGATATAATGGTTTATGCTACACCATTATACTATTATACAGTTACTGGGTTAATGAAAGATTTTATGGATCGTAAACTTCCTTTAGGAAAACCAGAAATAATAAAAGTTGATGGTAAATATACACATCCTAGACGTTATGAAAGAGAATCGCTTTCTAAAACTGTATTAATTTCAAATTGTGGATTTCCAGGAAACTATAATTTTGAAGGTCTTTTGAAGACTTTTGAAGTTATGTGCAAAGGAAATTTAGCAGGAGCAATTTTATGTGGACAAGGTGGAATTTTTGGAAGTGTTCAATATGATGATAAACTTAAAGAATTATACAAACCATTATTTTCAGCCTTAAAAAGTGCAGGGGAAGAAGTGGTAACTTTAGGGTATATAAAAGAAGAAACACAAGCTATACTAGATAAAGCTGTTATTGATCCAGAAATTTATATAAAAAATGCTAATATGAGCTGGAAATAAGAGGGGGGAATACTAATGGGGCAAGTACAAAATAATAATAAGTCGGTATTAAAAAATGTGTTTAACAAGGATTTTATAATAAGTGCAATAATTCCTATTCTTATTTTTACAGTATTTGATAAGTATGGCATGACCCTTGAAGGTATAATATTAACTGGTGTTTGGAGTATAGGAGTAGTTTGTATTAACTATGTTAAAGAGAAGACGTTAAATGCGCTTGCAACAATGAGTGCAGTTTTTGCTGGAATTGGATTAATTGGAACCGTTGTTTCAAAAAATCCTACTTTCTATTTAATAGCTCCAATAGTACAGGATATTTTAGTTGCAGCAATATTCTTTGGGTCTTTATTATTTAAGAGATCCTTGATTCAAATAATAGTTGAACAAAGTTATTTAAAAAATGCCCCAGAAGAGGTAAAAAATAGACCACAATTTAGAACGATTATGAAACAACTTTCAATAATATGGGGCTTTGTATGTATGAGCCAAGCACTTGTACGAATTGTATTATTATATACAGCATCAATAAGCACTTATTATGCTATAAGTACTGCATATGGGAATATTTCAACTCCTGTTATGATAGCTTTTTCTATAATGTTTCCTAAGTGGTATTCAAGAAGGTCAAGACAAGGAGCTCAAAACTAAAATAAAAGTTAATTAATTATAAATTAAAATGAAGTGGAAAAATTTTGATTTTTCTTTGGAAGTTTTTGAAATAGAAAATAAATTTTATTTCAAGAACTTCCATTTATTTTAACTATAAATTTAATTATAAACTGAATTACTTTCATAATATGAAAAAATATAGTCGAAATAAAGCTACTATGATGTTATAATTAAATATAATTAGTATTTTGTAAAAATATGTCTGAGAAGCTAGAAATGTTATTTTAAGTTTATTAGTTAGAGTTTATGCTTATGAATTCTTATAGAATAATACAAATTCTAAATTGATATTTGAAATATACAAAAATAAAAAGAAATATACATATGTTTTTTTGTTAAATTGATATAATAATGCTAAATTAAAGTTGCAACTCATCAAAATATAAATTAATTATAAGAAGGTGGGAAATTATATGGTAGAAAAGAATTTAAATGAGATCTTAAAGAAAAGGTTTAAAAAGACAATCAATAAGGCTAGTAGCGAAGAAATTTATTCAGCATTGTTAGAATTGACAAAAGGAATTGCTAAGGAAAAAGGTACAAACCAAGGAAAGAGAAAATTATATTATATATCTGCAGAATTTTTAATTGGCAAATTATTATCCAATAATTTAATTAATTTAGGTATTTATGACGAGGTTAAAGAAGTTTTGGCTAAAGGCGGAAAGGACTTAACTGAAATTGAAGAAATTGAATTAGAACCTTCGTTAGGAAACGGTGGACTTGGACGGCTAGCGGCATGTTTTCTAGACTCTATTGCAACCCTAGGCCTGAATGGCGATGGAGTAGGTTTAAACTATCACTTTGGTTTATTTCAACAAATATTTGAAGATAATAAGCAGAAGGCCATTAAAAATCCATGGTTAACAAAAGAAAGCTGGCTTACTAAATCAAATATAAAATTTGAAGTTCCCTTTGGAGGATTTTCAGTTACTTCAACTCTTTACGATATTGATGTGACTGGATATGATCAAGCTTCAAATAAACTTCGTTTATTTGATATAGATACAATAGATGAATCATTGGTTAAAGAAGGAATTGATTTTGATAAAGAGAATATAAAAAAGAATTTAACATTATTCTTATATCCAGATGACAGTGATGAAGCTGGACATTTATTAAGAATATATCAACAATATTTTATGGTAAGTAATGCAGCTCAATTAATATTACTTGAAGCTGAAGAAAATGGATATGATCTTCATAAATTACATGAGCATGTTGTAGTTCAAATTAATGATACACATCCATCAATGGTTATACCAGAATTAATAAGATTATTAGGTGAAAAGGGAATTTTAATGTCAGAAGCTATTGAAATAGTATCTAAGACTTGTGCTTATACAAATCATACAATCTTAGCAGAAGCTTTAGAAAAATGGCCAATGGCTTATTTACAAAAAGTTGTACCACATTTATTACCTATTATTAGAGAATTGGATAATCAAGTTAAGAGTAAATTCAAAGATGAACAGGTAGCTATTATAGATAAGGATAAAAGAGTGCACATGGCTCACATGGATATTCACTATGGATACAGTGTAAATGGAGTTGCTGCGTTACACACTGAAATCTTAAAAAATGAAGAATTAAAAGCATTTTACGATATCTATCCAGGAAAATTTAATAATAAGACTAATGGAATAACTTTTAGAAGATGGTTAATTCATTGCAATAACGAACTATCAAGCTATATTACTGAACTTATAGGGGATGGATATAAGAAGGATGCTTCTAAATTAGAAAACTTATCTAAATTTATAGATGATAAAGCAGTATTAAATAAACTTGGACAAATAAAGAAAGAAAATAAACTTACATTAAAGAATTATTTAAAAGAAACTCAAAGTATAGATATAGATGAAAACTCTATTTTTGATATTCAAATTAAAAGACTACATGAATATAAGAGACAACAAATGAATGTATTATATATTATTTATAAATATTTGGATATAAAGAAAGGAAATAAGCCAACTACTCCAATAACTATGATATTTGGTGCTAAGGCTGCTCCTGCTTATGTAATTGCTCAAGATATAATCCATACTATACTTTGTTTGCAAGAAATGATTAATAATGATACTGAAGTTAATAAATATTTAAAAGTCATTATGATTGAAAACTATAATGTAACAAAAGCTTCTAAGTTAATTCCAGCTTGTGATGTATCAGAACAAATTTCACTAGCATCAAAAGAAGCATCAGGTACTGGTAATATGAAATTTATGCTAAATGGAGCATTAACTTTAGGAACTGAAGATGGAGCAAATGTTGAGATACATGAGCTAGTTGGTGATGATAATATTTATATTTTTGGACAATCTTCTGAGGTTGTTATTGAACATTATAAGAAAGCAGATTATGTTGCTAAGAAGTTCTATAAAAAACCATCAATTAAAAAATTAGTTGATTTTATAATAAGTGATGAAATGTTAGAAGTTGGAGATGAAGAAAATCTTACAAGACTTCACAAAGAATTAATTAATAAAGATTGGTTTATGACTTTACTTGATATTGAGGATTATATTAAGACTAAAGATCTTATGTTTAAAGATTATGAAGATAGGGAAGCTTGGAATAAGAAAGTATTGATTAACATAAGTAAAGCAGGATTCTTTTCTTCAGATAGAACAATAGCTCAATATAATAAAGAAATTTGGAAGTTGTAATATTTATAGCTTCAAAAAGTAATTTATGATACCCATAATATATTTATATAAAAGACAAAATTTATTTATTTAAATTTTGTCTTTTTTATTTAGCCAAAATTATTATTTCTATATTCAGAGGGAGAAGCACCTGTAAAAGCTTTAAAGACTTTATGAAAGTGGCTTTGGTCATGAAAGCCTAATATTAGACTTATTTCTAAAATACTAGTAGTTGTTGTTACAAGTAATACTTTAGCCCTATCAATTCTAATTTTTTTTGCATATTTCATAATTGTTATTCCCATATGTTTTTTAAAACATTCAGATATATATCCTTCAGATAAATTCAAATCTGTAGCTAATTTTTTCAAAGAAATTTGGCTTTCTATATTAAGGTGTAGATGCTTTAATATTCTGTTTATAACAAAGTTGTCTTTAACTTCAACATCATTAATAAGTAAATTAATGTAAGTATCTATCATCTTTATTTCAAGTTCTTGAAGTTCTTTTAAAGTATTGAGTGATGGTATTAAAGTGTAAAATTTATTGTATATTGGATGCAGATATTTTGTAAGAATACCATTGCCTACTATTTCTCGAGTGTACATTGCATTCCAAATGATTAAATCATTTCTTTTATCTTCAATCGAAATTTCTTCAGAAATCTCATCTAAATGCTTTTTTTCAATAATTTCTAAAATTTGTGGTTTAGCTCTAAGCTTAATTAGAAATGATATATTATTATTAAAAATATTCATATCAGATATAAAAGAATTATCCAAAATCATGTCCTCCTAGTTAGAATTATATTAATTCAAAAGTGATAATATATACATATTATATTAAAAATATACAAGTTTAATCAAGCTCATTTTAATATTATATATATAATGAAAATGTAGATAGATTCTTTAAGATAGTGAAGGGACAAGGAATATACTTGTTTTTAGAATTTATAAATTTTAGACATTACGCATTCATCATGATAAAATGAATAGAAATAGAATATTTATGACAGACGGTGGGCAAATGATTAAAATAAAATTAGAAAAAAATAGAAGTGGAAAAATAATATTTAAATTAAAATTAGATGATAAAGATAAAAGCAATATTTTCTTTAGAAGAGCACTCATGGAGGCAAGAACTATTAAAGGAAATTCAAGATATGAATATGAAGTTCCGTTAAGATTTTTTGTTCCAATATGTAATAATGTAGAGAAAGAAAATATTGTATTAGATAAAAAAAGTTTATTATCTTATTTAGAATTCTCAGATTACTATGATGAAAATTATTATACAGATGTAGATGCAACAGCAAAGTATATGAAAAAGTGGCGTGAAGAAGGGTGTCCTAACATTTATAGGATCACTATAGATAAAGATACTTATGAAATAGTAAAAGAAGTGATTTTCAAAAAAAATAAAATTGTATTAAGAGATTTTGATTTATAGAAAAGGAAATATCTCAAATGTAAAAAAATGCAATTTGAGATTGTGTCCTTTATCAAATATATTCTATTCACGATAGACTATGCTTGTAATTATATTTGTGATTTCCAATGACTCGCTACTAAATAAGAATTCATGAAAATAGTTGGAATTTATGCAATCAACCAATAGTAAATCATTTTTCTGAGCGGTAATAGTTTTATTATCGATAATTATTTTAAAGCCACCAGTTACTACATAAAAGCAAAGTGATATTAAATCTTTATTTAATGCAGCTTTATATTTAAAATTATATTGCTTTTTGGGAAGAATATTAAAATGAATTAATTCCCCATCATAATTTTCTCTTGTCATTAAGTTAAACACAGAAGCTTTACCATAAGTTTTTGTTTTCCAATCACCTAGAAAACTATCTTGATCAAAGGGAGCAAGTAATTTTTTGTATTTTGTTTCATGATCAATAGTAAGTTTACCTTCAGTAACCATGAATTTACGTGAAACACCTGGAAGTTCACTAAAAGTGGATTCTGATATGTCAATTTTAGCTATTCCAAGCCTCCATAGGAAATTTCTATTTGCATAATTAGAAGTTGGTGGATATGTTATCAATTCTGTAGCCATTCCTCCAGACCAAAAAGTTGGTCTATAATGTTCTCGTTTTATTAATTTAATATTGTACTGCATAGATTCTGCTCCTTTCCTCAGATAAGTATTTCATGTTAATTATATTAAAAGATATATGTATAATCAATAAAGTTAAGAACAATATAAAATAGACACATTAACTAAAAAAATATAATTGTAATAATTATCAGTGCATTGTAGATATATTAATTTGTTAAAGTAATAAATATAATAAATATAATAAGAAATATTGCAATTTGTTCGATAAATATATAAGGAATAAAAATTATATTTAGGTGCGAAAAATAAAAAGTACGTTGTAAATATAATTATAGGAGCGGTGTTATGACAATTATTAATAAAAAGGAATTAAGGAAAGAAATTTTAAGAAAACGACAAGTGATGGATGCAATTGAAAAAGAAAAGGCTGACAATAAAATAACTGATGAATTTTTAAAAACTGACTATTATAAAAAAGCAGAAAACATATTTATCTATGTATCCTATGATTCGGAAATAAACACAAAAGGAATAATAAATAGAGCTTTAAGTGATAATAAAAAAATTTATGTGCCTAGAACAGATTTTAAAACTAAAAATATGGATGCGGTCGAAATTATAGCATTAGCTGAATTAATGGAAAATTCCTATGGGATTTTGGAACCTTCAATTGAAAAAACAAGTATTAATCCCAATAATCTTGATTTAATAATAGTGCCAGGAGTAGCATTTGATAGGAATGGCGGAAGAATGGGATATGGAGCTGGGTTTTATGATAGATATTTTAAAAAGCTAAGTAATAAGAAGATTAAAAAATTAGTTTTAGCTTATGATTTGCAAGTAGTAGCTGAGGTGCCAATGGAAGAATGCGATGTTCCTGTAGATTATATAATAACTGAAAAGGAGTTTATAGGTTGTCCTTAAAAGTGATAATTAGGATTATAATTAGGGGGAGAATTTATGGAATATAATGAAAGCAACTTTTTTTACCTGAGGAATACGAGTCTTGAGAAATATTATGATGCATTAGTAAAAGCAGAATATGTATGTGAATATTTTCCTATAATTACTAGGATTATTGTAAGGAAAGTGTTAGAAAGCTTTATAAAAGATATTGCAGAAAAATATAGTATAGAATCAAATGTTGCTGCATGGCAATTAATTAATAATATTAAAGTTAGCGAAAGATATGAGATACCAGATGAAATTTATAGAGCTTTTGAGATTATATTGGTTAATGCATATGATCACTCTTCCTATAATCGAAAACCAAAAGGGATGGCTAAGCATCCGATAGAGATATTGGAAATGATACACAATATTTTTTGTTGGTATTTAAAATCAGCTGAGATACAGGAAATGGCACTTACTGATGAAGTCAGTTTTAGAGCTCCAAGCACTATTGAATATATGAAAAAGGAAATAATAAAAATAGATGAAGATGTTGTGCTAAAGGGTAAACAAATCAATGTTTTAAGGCAAGCAATTCTTGAGCAGTCTAGTGAATTGAAAAACATAAGTGAAATGAATAATAAAATAATAGCAATAAAAGAAGAAAAAGCTTGCTTAGAGAAAATATATATTGGATTGAACAGAAAAATTGAAGCACAAAGAAAACAAGTTTTAGATGTGGAGAAAGACTACAATACCTATATTAAAAAAATTGAAAATTTAAGAGAAAAGTGTAATGAAAGTCAAGAATTAATTTTTGCACAAGAAAGTCAACTTGTTAAAGCGGAAATACAAAAACAGGAAGTAAGTAATTTAATAAAAAAATTAGAAGAAAAAGATGATTCAATAAATAGACTTGAGCAATATCTTGAAGAGGAATTGGAGATTGCGAGAAAAGCCTATGAAAACTTAGTAGATTTAACAAAGAAATATGAAGATAATTTAGAAACTATAGAATTCTCCTATGATAAGAACTTGCAAAAGATATTAGAAAATGAACAAAAGAATATAATGATCAAAATAAATTATGAGGATAAAATATTTAATGATAATATAACCACGTATTCACAAAACATTATTGAAGCAAAAAGGAAGACGTTAATATTCAAGGAAATATTGAATGAAAAAATAAGGAAGGAAATCAAATATGAGCAATTCTATAGAGCTTTCTTAAATATAGAAGGAAAAGAACTAAGGATAGTTTACATAATTGCTACTAGTATAAATTTGATATCTAGCACATTAAATAAGTCTAAAGAACTATTAACAAAATCAACTAAAGACAAGTTTTTAGAATTAGTGAATAGAAGATTAGAGGAACTAAAAAATATAAGTGATGCAGAAATTAGACTTGTATTATATTATAAATTAATAAAATTGGCCAGCATTCCTTCAAGAAATGTGTTTAATAGAAGACAATTTGTACAAGCCTTAGATACGATAGTAGAAAAGGGATATGAATTTTTAATA
Organism: Clostridium saccharoperbutylacetonicum N1-4(HMT); assembly: GCF_000340885.1. Lineage (NCBI taxonomy): Bacteria > Bacillati > Bacillota > Clostridia > Eubacteriales > Clostridiaceae > Clostridium > Clostridium saccharoperbutylacetonicum. Next base: position 346,285 of record NC_020291.1, read on the forward strand.
AATGAGGCTGATTTTAAAGGGAAAATAAATAAGATAGATGGAATAAGCTTATATTATATTGAAAAAGTATTAGAAGCTTTAAAAAGTAAAAGTAACTTACAAGTTGATGAAGAACTAGTTAATAGAATCTATGAGAATATTGTGGAATTGAAAAGTAGAGATGAAAATATTGATAAAAGGCAGATACATTATGAAAAATATAATTTGGATAATATTACTGAAGCTTTACTTAAAGATGCCATAAGAGCACATCCTTTTGAACTATTATCAATAATGATAAATTTAGGAAGCTCATATGAATATTCAGAGTTTCAAGAAATATTATTATATGTAGAAGGTTTAGTAGAAAAAAAACTTGAAGTTAATGCCAATGAATATTTTATGAGCTTGATGTTTTTAGCTAGTAGAGTTAGTGGTACAAATGATGCTTTACAGGAAAATTTATTACCTATATTATTAATGGAAATAATCAATGTTGATTTAATAGCTACTAATAAAGCTACGAATTTAGAGAATTATAAGGAAATGATAAATATATGGAAACAGAAGCAGCATCGATACAATGACATTTCTATGGAAAAAGAAGATAAAGAAAATGAAATTAAATTGTTAATTAAAGAAAAACAAGAATTAGAAATTAATCAGGTTCAATTAATGAAAAATTATGATATGTCGGTGGAAAAATATAATAATTATAAGGAAGAATTTAAGAATATAATTATGAACTCTGAAAAGAGAATATTATTACCATCTTTCATGATTTATGATGAACTTCGTAGTAAAAAAGAAGCGGCTGAAAAGCATATTAATGAATCAAAAGATAAATTCGGTACCTTTAAGAGCATGATTTCTCCTGGGATATGGAAAGAAAAAGCTAGCAAATTTTTAAATGAAACTAATATGGTAGATGCTGAAAAGGCACTTATTGAAGAAGCAAAACAAAAACCGTATTTTATGAAAGAATACTCAGTTTTTCAAGACTTAGAGAATCAGATTAATCATGCAAAGGAATTGGTAAACAAGAATCAGGAGAATATTCAAAATAAAAATTTATTGGTGGAGAATATTACTAAAAAAATAAATGAGTTAGATAAGCAGCTTAACACAATTAAAGAACTTTATCTTGATATTGAAGCTATCTATTATTAAGTAAATATAAAGGACTAAATCGAGTTACATTTTTCAGTTGATAGTAACTCGGTTTAGTCCTTTTAGTTTATTTTGATTATTTCATAAAGATAGATTATTACTAGCTTTATCTTTCTTTATTTGCTATTTCAGCAACAATTCTTTCGATGAATGCATCTAGCTTCATAGCACCTTCATCATCATTCTTTCTGCTTCTTACAGAAACTTCATTATTTGCGGCTTCTTTTTCACCTACAACTATGATGTAAGGTGTTCTTTCAAGTCTTGCTTCTCTGATCTTGTATCCAATTTTTTCAGCTCTGTAATCTGATTCAACTCTAACGCCTCTGTTCTTTAATGCTTTTGCAACTGATTCTGCATAATCATTATATTTATCAGAGATTGGTAATACTTTTGCTTGAACTGGAGAAAGCCAAGTAGGGAATGCCCCTGCATATTCTTCTATAAGCATTGCTAAAGTTCTTTCATAGCATCCAATTGAAGATCTATGGATTATATATGGACGTTTCTTGTCTCCATTTTTATCTATATAGCTCATATCAAATCTTTCAGCTAATGCAAAGTCAATTTGAACTGTGAATAAAGTATCTTCTTTACCATGAACATTTTTAAATTGTAAATCAAGCTTTGGACCATAGAAAGCAGCTTCATCATCAGCTTCAGTATAATTAACTCCTAAGTGATCTAAAATTGTCTTCATTATACCTTGAATTCTATCCCAGGCTTCAGGATCATTGATATATTTTTCAGTATTGTTTGGATCCCATTTAGAGAATCTATAAGTTATTTTATCTGCAATTCCAAGTGTAGTCATTAAATGTTGAATTAATTCAAGAACACCTTTAAATTCTTCTTCTAATTGTTCAGGTGTAACAATTAAATGTCCATCAGCTAAAGTGAATTGTCTAACTCTTATAAGACCATGCATTTCTCCTGAAGCTTCGTTTCTAAATAAAGTAGAAGTTTCACCATATCTTATTGGAAGATCTCTATAACTGTGTTGTTCAGCATTGTATATAGTATATTGGAATGGACAAGTCATTGGTCTTAATGCAAATACTTCATCGTCCTTTTCTTCATCTCCTAATACAAACATACCATCTTTATAATGATCCCAGTGACCAGAAACTTTATATAAATCACTCTTAGCCATAAGTGGAGTTTTAGTTATAACATAGCCTCTTTTTTCTTCTTCATCTTCAACCCATCTTTGAAGTAGTTGAATTATTTTAGCTCCTTTTGGCATTAATAGAGGAAGTCCTTGACCAACATTTTCATCAGTTGTGAATAATTTTAATTCTCTACCAAGTTTATTATGGTCTCTCTTTTTAGCTTCTTCTACAGCTTCTAAGTAAGCATCTAAATCTGATTTCTTTAAGAAAGCAGTACCATAAATTCTTGTAAGCATTTTATTCTTTTCATTACCCTTCCAGTAAGCACCAGCACTTCTAATAAGCTTGATTGCTTTAACTGACTTTAATGATAATAAATGTGGACCAGCACATAAATCAGTAAAATCACCCATCATATAGAAAGATATTACTTCATCTTCAGGAAGGTCATTTATTAGTTCCACTTTATAAGGCTCATCCTTCATTAATTCTAATGCTTCATTTCTTGGAAGTTCAAATCTTGTAATTTCAGGATTTTCCTTAATAATTTTTTGCATTTCTGCTTCAAGCTTTTCTAGGTCTGCAGCAGAAAAAGCAGTTTCTCTATCAAAATCATAATAGAAACCATTAGCAATTGAAGGTCCTATAGCTAATTTTGTTTCAGGGAATAATCTTTTTACTGCATAAGCTAATACATGAGATATACTGTGTCTTACAGCATCTTTACCTTCTTGATCATCAAATGTACATATGCCTAAAGAAACATCCTCATTAATTTCAGTTCTAAGATCAGCTACTTTTCCGTTAATAACACCACAGCAAGCATTTCTAGCTAAGCCTTCACTAATTGCTTTAGCAATTTCATAAATTGATAATCCAGCTTCAAATTCTTTTATTGAACCATCTTTTAAAGTTACTTTTATCATTTTTACTCCTCCTTAATTCAGTTAACAGTTATGAGTTAACAGTTTATGCCCTTTAGGGTATTCTGTGGGCAATTTACAGTTTTGGAAGAAATCACTGCGTGATTTCTTTGAATTATATAATTATATATTTAAATATAAAAAAACTCCGTCTCTAAAATATAGAGACGAAGTGATATCCGTGGTTCCACTCTAATTACCTAAAGAAAGATTAATTAAAATAGCTTATATGTAAAAGCATAAAAACTATTCCAAATAACCTAATAAAATAGGTCACTTAAAATTATCGTAACGTGATAATAACGGACTTTATTAGAGTCACTCAGAGGTGGTTTTCAGTCTAAATTTATCTAAGAATACTCACACCAGCATATTCTCTCTCTGAAAAATAAGATTTTAGCTTACTGTCCTCATCAACGTATTTACTTTATTAATAGTTATTATTATAATCATTGTATTTTTCTATGTCAACAAGTTAATAAAAAAATTATATTAAACATAATTGAGAAATAAAGATATATTTAAAGTAAAATGGAAAACTATATCGAATTGAATTAAATAATTTTAAGGGGAAATTAGTAAAGTTAACGTGTGTTTAACATTTAATTAACGAGAGTTAATTTGGATTTAATGAGGAATTTATACAAGTACACTACAATTAGGCTGTGCAGAAAGATATAAGAATTAGGCATATTTTTCATATATTTATTTTAGGAGGCAGCAATGAATAAAAAAATAAAAAGTATAAAAGTTAAGATCATTATGTTTTTGGTACCAATGTTATTGATTGCATTTACAGCATTAGCAGTTCTAGGCTATAAGTTTGCAAGTAATTCATTAAAGGAAAGTAATTTGAATGTGATGTCAGAGATGACCAAGATAGCTGCATCGAGAGCTGATGATCAAATTCAAAGTGAAATTAAGAATCTAGAGGTCTTAGCAAGTAATCCTATAATTATTAATGAAAATATACAATTAGAAGAGAAAGTTAAAGTTCTTCAAGCTTCTTTAAAAGCTGTTAACCAACTAGATATGAGTATAAGTAATCAAAATGGAGAAGCAATTGATATATCAGGGAATAAAAAGAATGTAAAGACAACTCAAAGTTTTATCAAATCAATAAAAGGAGAAGCTGCAATAACAAATCCATTTGTAGATCCTAATACGAAAAAGAAAGTAATATCATATTCAGTGCCAATTAAAAATTCAGCAGGTAACATAATTGGGATTATTACTTCAATGAAGGATTGCATGGATTTTTCCAAGATAAATAGTGAAATAAGTTTTTTAAAGACAGGAAGTTCAATAATTGTAGATAACAATGGAAATTATATAGTAGCAGCAGATGAAAGCCTAGTAAGTGAAAATAAAAATATTACAAACATAACATCAGATAAAGCATCTTTAGATGATTTAAACAACATAGGAAAGAGCATGACTATAGGAGATCAATCTGGAATAGGAAAATATATGTATGATGGTAAAGCTATGTATATGACCTATAGTCCTATTGGAAAAACAGGACTTTCAATAGGAATAACGGTAGAAGAAAAAGATTTATTAAGTGCATTAAATAGTTTGGCTTTTATCGATGCAATAGTAACTGTAGTTATGATATTATTAATAGCTATATTAATAATTGTATTTACAATAAAGGTGATAAATAGATTAAATGGAGCTAAAACTTATGTTGATAGTATTGCTAATGGAGATTTCTATTCTCAAATAGATAAAAAATACATTAGTGTTAATGATGAAATAAGTTCTATATGCATAAGTGTAGGACAAGCAAAGGAATCAGTTGGTAATATGATAAAGTCAGTAAAGGAAAATGCTAGTGTTGTAAGGACTGGATCATTGTCCTTAAATGAGATATCAGAACAATTAGCGGTTCTTACAGAAGAAATATCAGCATCCATAGGAGAAGTTGCAATAAGTACAAATAAGGAAAGCTGTGATTTCAAAGAGATATCTAACAAGTTATCAATTTTTGGAGATGAAATAAACCTAGTTAAAGATAATGTTAATTTAATAAGTGAAGATGTTTTTATAATAAATAATAAATCTTTAGAAGGTTCAAGAGATATTGAACAACTAAATGATGGAATTGTAAGTGTTAATGATAGTTTTGGAAGATTTTCAACTAGTATTGAATATATACAAGGGGACATGAAAAATGTTCATGAAATTACTAATATTATAAATGGAATCTCAGAACAAATAAATCTTCTATCCTTTAATGCAGCTATTGAAGCAGCGAGTGCAGGAGAAGCTGGAAGAGGCTTTAATGTTGTAGCCTTGGAAGTAAAGAAACTTTCAGATAAAAGTAAAGAATCAGCACAAAATATTAGTAAAATAATAAACAGACTTATGAAAATAATACAAAAACTTGTTGAAGAATCTAATAATATGGATGGTGAATTGCAGAAACAAAAAGATGCAGTTTACAATGCATCAAGTTCGTTTGCTGAGATAGCTGTACTAGTTAGTGAAATTGCACCTAAGGTTACAAATATTAATGATTTATTTAATGATATTAGCAATAACAAAGATTTAATCGTTGATACTGTCAGTGAGTTATCAGAAGAAATAATAAATACATCTAATTCTTTAGTTCAAGTTACAGATTCATCCGTGGAACTAGCAATATTTGCTGAAAAGGTTAGTAATAGTTCTAATTTACTATTGAATAAGGCTGATGATCTGATAGAAAAAGTAAAATTATTTAAAATTGAAAAAAATGAAGTTAATGCTGAAATAACTGTAGATAAGAAAGATGAAAAAATAGGTATTGAAAGCATAAGTTCTTTAGAAAAAGTTAATAATGATGAAGTTAATAAAGAAGATTCAGCTTCCATATTAGATAACAAACTAAAAAAAGAAGAAGTTATTAATAATACTCTTAGTTATTATGAAAACTTAGATTTGCCCTTGATAGAAAATTTAGAAGACTTAGATATATATCAATTGGAGCAGTTTGAAGAAGATTTACAGCTAAAGGATTTTGGATGGGGGGGCACTAAAGTAACAGAGATAAAAGATTATATTAAACAAAAAGAATCAGTAGGTTTTGATGATGACGATGATGAATTTAATATATCCTAATTGAAAGTACAAGGCTATTTGCTTATAAAATGAGCAGATAGCCTTATTAGATATAATAAATTTAAATAAAGTCTAATAATTATCTTCAATCAGTTTATCTAAAGTTAGATTAACAATCATTTCTTCAGTATAAAATTTTTCACCCATTATTATAAAAATTACTTCTGATTTCTTAAAGCCTTCTTTATAAAGCTTTAAGTTTCTAGTTATTCGTTTTAGAGTATTTTTTGGAATATTTAATTCTAAAGCTAATTCTTTAAAAGAATAATAATCTTTTTTTAGTATAAAATATAGTTTATTTTGAAGATCTAATTTATATCTAAGATCAACCTCTTTGGATTGATGGGGGCCATATTTTCCTCTATGATGAGACGGACATAAATATTTGTAGTTTAATTCTATATCAAAGCCACCTTCACTTCTGTGAACAATATGATGTATATCAGCTTCGGCATTACATATTTCACATAAAGACAATTTTTAATCCTCCTTAGATTCTGCTTTATATATTTATAAATACATAAAGGGTAAAAAATATTTTAAATTATATTAATCAATATAAGTATATTCAGTTACTAACAGTTATTATTATAAATTAATCAATAGGAAATAGCAATTTTAATCAATATGATAAAAATTTATAAAATATCAATAAAATGGAAGAAAAAATGATATTATAATATTAGGAAATTCAAATTCATATTGTGCCAAGTGAACCCTAAAAAGGGTTTATAAGTTATATTAATATATTTTATTAAATCTTTAGTAGGAAGGTGAATAAATTGAAAGAGAATTATAATTCGTTTAATTATTGGGAAAACGTTTTAAGAGAAAACAAAAATAGAAGAGCGCATGTATTAATGCAAAAGCTGCCGACAGAGAAGAGTGTTTACTTTCACACAATATTATTTGGAAAGAAAAATGGAATACACAACATGTGGGGGTATGTTCCAAATATAAAAGGTCTAGTAGGCTATCTTCAATATCCATTTTTGCAAGAAGCTTTTTACAGATGGGTACACGGGAAAGATAGAATTATTTCACAAATTCCACACATGACAATTGATAAGATTTCTAAGGAAGGTGAAAAAGCAAAAAAGATAACAAGGGAAACAGCGATAAACATGCGTAGAGACTATGATTTCCTTAATAGCTTATGGGCTCTTCCACATGATAGAATCAAAATGGAATTAGAAAAATTTATAATTGATTTTAATAGAAGATGGATAGGTAATAATCAACGTTTTATATATATAAAGGTTTTTAATACTCCAGAAGAAGTAGGTGAATTTGTAATATCCTCATCTTTGATAACGTCTACAGAAAAAGAATTTGAAAATAAAATAGGAATGACTATAGAGGAATGGAGAGAGGTTTGTAAATTTGCAATAAGTAATTCTGACAAAGGTGAGTTATTTAAAGAGGTTTTGCGAAAAAAATTAAGTGAGGTATATTAGAATAATAGTCGAGCAATAGGTTATGAAATAAATATGAAAGGAAAGTTTACTTAATTCTTAGTAAACTTTCCCTAAAAACTTAGTTTTTATTTGATATTTTCAACAGAAGCTATACTTTGAGCTGAAATTCCAAGCATTTCACCAGTAAAGCCAAGACCTTCTTCAGTAGTAGCTTTAATATTAATTTTATCAAGATCTATATTAAGAGCTTCAGATATATTTTCTCTCATATTCTGAATATGTGGTAACATTTTTGGTTTTTGTGCAATTATAGTAGCATCTATATTATTCACTGCATATCCTGCTTCAAAAATTAGTTTTCCTGTTTCCTTAAGTAATAAAAGGCTAGATATGCCGCTGAATTTACTATCTGTATCAGGAAAGTGCTTACCAATATCTCCAAGGGCACAAGCACCTAACAAAGAATCCATTATTGCATGAAGAAGAACATCAGCATCAGAATGACCAAGTAATCCTTTTTCATATGGGATTTCAACTCCACCTAAAATTAACTTTCTATTTTCAACTAATCTATGAACATCATATCCTAAGCCTACTCGCATATAATAACACCTCATTCAAATAATTATTATATATATTGCAAAATTATATTTGCAATATATATACTTTATTTATTTTAACATAATATGCTATGCGATTATATAAAAAATAATTATATAGAAGTTAGTTGAATACGTATTACTTTGAAATACGACTAATTTTATAAGAATTAACTATTTGTGAGTTAGGAATTTTAACATTAAACCTAATAGTAATGAGTTTGATTACTTTATTTAAAAGGAAATGTATAAAAGAAATTCTGTGCTTTCTTTTAAAATCAACATAAATTATTTTAGCTCTCATAAATAATCTCCAAAATATTAATTTTAAGTATATAATATTTTATTAATGAAGGGCTTTATATGCTATAATAACATAGTATGAAATAGATATATAAAGGGTTAATATTTTAAAGAGGTGTTAATTATATGGATGGATTAGGCTTTAAGAAAGATAGATATGTATTTGCTTCGGCTCCATCAATGATGGTACTAGGAGATGGAAATGAAAGCAATAAAAGCAAGCAAATATCTTTATTTTTAAATGAATTAAATACATATAATGTTTTACTTAAAGATTTAGTTAATTTTCCACTGAGAGAAAATGATAGAAATGTATCTTTAAATGTTGCATATTACATAATAAGTGATGAGGAAATATTACAAAAGGTTATTGAAAAGAAAGACTTGCCTATAGGGAAGTTAAGTAAGTTAACAAGGCTTAAACCTGAATATTTAGAAAAACTTAGAGATTATATTTTAGCATACTACATAGTTTTAAATAATCCTTATTATAAGAGTTTGCAAGATTCACTTAGAATAAAATTAAAGGAAGATAACAATGTTATTAATATTTCAAATAAGAATGAGAAAATACATAAAGGGTTAGCAGTAAAATTGGTAGGCAGAGCTGTATATATTTTGACGTCTAAAGGTGAATTCTTTAAAATAAAGACTAGTGATAAAGTTAGTGTTGGAGAAATAGCAGAAGGTAAAGAAAAACGATTTTTTAGAAATTATAGGATTCACATATCTATTCTATTATTTGTACTTATACTTATTGGTAGTGGTATTATTATTCAATATAGGACAACGCAAAGTACAATTGTCATTGAGACAAGCTCCAATATAAAAATACATATTAATAAATTTAACAAAGTGATATATATGTATTCACCAACGGAAAAGGGAAAAGAGCTTATTAACAGCATAGATGTTGAAAATAAAGATGTAGATGAAGCTATATCTAAAACCTTTGAATATGCTGTGAAAAATCAAATGATAGATTTAAGTAAAAAGACTCTTATGACAATAAGTGGTCAACCACTAAAATATGGAACACTTATTAAAACCAATAAAGTTATTTCTGAAAATAAAGTGCCAATAATTATAAATAATTCAGGAAATCAACAAAACTTACCAAAGGATCAAAGTGAAGATGAAACGAAAAAATAGCCTTAAAATTAGGGCTATTTTTTCGTTTTAGTTAACACATCTTTAAAAGTATCCATGTCATATGTGGAACTAATATAAATTCTATCAAGTTTGAAAAAATTGTCATCTTTATCTGCAAGGCCTCTATTTGTGGTAAATCCAAAAGTATATCCTGAATTTTTGGCTGCTTTTATACTATCTTCGTTATAATCTCCGAAAGGATAAGCGATTGAAGTAACTTCTTTACCAGTTATTGCTTCCAAAGTTTTTTTAGATTCCGTTAATTCTTTTAATTGGTCTTCATATGTGAGTTTATTGAGATGTGGGTGATTAATAGTATGGCTTTCGATATCGATTCCATATGTAGACATTTCTTTTATTGCTTCTTTTGATAAATAATAATTGCCATCTAAATTAGAAGTTATGCAAAATATTGTAGCATTCATATTTAATTCTTTTAATATAGGAAAGGCGCTATAATAATTATCCATATATCCATCATCGAAGGTAATAAGGATACTTTTTTCAGGAATAAGTGAATGATTTAATAAATAATTTTTTAAATCTTTCATAGTAAGGGTTATATAGCCTTTGTCTTTTATATATGTGAGTTCTGCTTTAAGTTTTTCAGGTGTTATTATTACTTCGTTGGTAGCTGGCTCTGTAACAGAATGATAATATAGTACTGGTATGCCTATATTAGCATTAGTTAGTATGACATTATTTAATTTAGCTTTTTTGGAGGTTACTTCATTAATCATTTTATTGAAAAGTTGAGCACTTGAGTTATCCACAGATTTGCTTTCCAAATCATTGTTATGTACTAATTCATTTTTAGATGAACTATTATTAAAATATCTGATAGAGAAACATACTATAGCAAGTAAGATAATGGATATAAAAATTAATGCATATTTTTTACTTAATATTTTTTTGAAAAAATAAATTATGTTCAAATCTTTTAAGTTAGGCATAAATAAACCATTTGACCTCCTATCATTTGAATTGAAAATGTAATTCATCTATAATTATATCCTAAATTACAAGAAAAATTATAGGAATTTTGATTTTTTTAATAAGGTATACAATTAATAGGATTAACAAGAATGCAAAATTAAGAATTGTGGTTATTATCCAATTATATTAAAGGAATAATATTATAAAAAGAGTAGCATAATATATAAATAGTACAACTTATTAACATTGTCCACAGTCGCTTGTGGATAACCTGTTATAAAAGTGTTAATAGACATAATATGACATATGATATTTGTGGATATAAATTAAATTAAGTCATAAAATGTATAAATTCTAGGAGGTGTTTATATGGGCATTTTAACTAATATAGCTGGAATAATTGTAGCAAGTTCAATGTTATATACAGCTTATCCACAGAATTTGTGTATAAGTTGTGTGATTAATGGTCAAAGCGAAATTAAGCTTGTGGAAAAGTCTATAGAGAAAAATTCAGATTATCTAAAAGAAGACATAAAAATACCCCAATTTATAGGTGGAAATGATGAAAAAAGGGTAAATATAATTAATAATACGATTAATGATGATATTTTGCCTAAAATAAATGATGCAGAGAAAACAGCAAAAGAATACTTTGGCAAGATCGGACAAGAAAAACCAACTTTCCCCTATGAAATTTTTTCAAGATATACAGTATCTGAAGATAATAATAAAGTGCTCAGCTTATTTAATGATTATTATGAATATTTGGGAGGGGCTCATGGTATGACCATAAGGAGTTCCTACACAATAGATAAAAGTACAGAAAATTTATTGTTTTTAAAAGATTTATTTGCTCCTGGATATAATTATATGGATACAATCAATAAAGAAATAAAAAGAGAAATAAAGGAAAATCCTCAAAACTATTTTGATTCGGGAAATGTATTTAAAGGTATAAAAGAAAATCAAAATTTCTATATACAAGATGGCGAGCTTGTTATTTATTATCAATTGTATGAATTAGCTCCATATGTATTTGGATTTCCAGAATTTAAAATTCCTTTGAAGGTATTTGATAGCAATTATATTTATACATAAATGAAGTTAAATTGTTATGAAAAATTAATAACGAAAACATATTCAGAGTAAAAAGCTAAATAAAAAAGATGCCAGCAAATTAATATGGCATCTTTTTATGAGTTATAAGATTTTATAGTAAGTTTTAATTTTTATCATGAGCATTAGTATTTTGGTTTCCTCTGAAGCCATAGCCATCTGAAATTATTCTTCCAATTCCAGTTACTTTACCAGTTATGCAGCCCCTACAATGAGCTGGAGTGTCTCCAGTACATATTTTCCCAGGATAAAGAGCATAAAGCTTTCTATATTCGCCTTCAGTTACATTTGGCATTACAACATTTGCACCACTTTGAAGAGCAACTATTCTTCCATTAGGAGCTAAAGATTCCATTGCTGTTGTTGCAGGAATGTTTATATCAGGAAGTAATAATCTAGTTAAAGCCATAACTTTTAGTGCTAGAGTAAGGTTTCCACCCTCTGCGTCTTTTAAAGGAGTATCTTCATTTGGAATGAAGGGTCCTATACCTATCATATCTGCATTAATTTCCTTAAAGAATAATATATCTTTAGCAATAGATTCAAGAGTTTGATTTGGAAGACCAACTAGAATACCACTTCCAACTTCATAGCCTAAATCACGTAGATTATTAAGGCAATTTAATCTTTCTTCAAAACTCATTTCAGGATCCATAGCTTCATATAGTTTTTTATCGGTGGTTTCAATACGGATTAAGTATCTATCAGCGCCAGCAGCTTTAAAAGCTTTATATTCATCATAAGTCTTTTCACCTAGGCTTAAAGTTAAAGCAACACCTAATTTCTTAATTTCTTGTACTATTTTAGTCATTCTTTCAATTGTAAAGAAATCATCCTCTCCGCCTTGGAGTACAAGGGTTCTATAGCCATAAGTAACTGCTTTTTTGGCAAAATCTAAAATTTCTTCTTCAGTCAATCTATATCTTTCAATATTTTTATTATCTCTTCTCAAGCCACAATATAAACAATTTCTTTTACATATATTTGTGAATTCAATTAATCCTCTTAGATGAACAAAATCACCTAAATACTTTTGGCGAACATCATCAGCGGCTTTAAATAATTCTTGGTTTATATCATCATTTTGCAATAATTGTAATATTTCACTTTCATTTAAATTATGTGTAGTCTTAGCTTTTTCAATAAGTTTAATCATATATCCTCCTAAGTTAAATTTGAATATAACATGTGATTATTATTAGTATACTATAGAATTTATTAATGGAACAATAGAAATAATAGAAAATTATAATATATATTATCGATAAAAATATGTTGTTTTTCGATAAAAATATATTGAAATGCAAAATAAATCATACTATAATAAACAAGAGGTGAGAAATTATGAAATTAAAAGCAGATTTTTTAAGTAAAATTTTATACGTAATTATTAGTTTGGGACTTATTGTTTTAACAGCAGTTATAATTGGTTTACCTTGGGTAATGCCGATTATATTTAATGAAAGCACTTTCTATTCTATAGTAAATCATACTTCAATACTTGTACTACTGTATTTAACTGGTATACCAACCTGGATAATTTTATGGATGACAAAAAAATTGGCTGAGAATATTATAAAACGTGAACCATTTTCGGATAGTAGTATTTTTAGTTTGAAATTTATTAGTATTTGTTCAATTTTCGTTTTTATTTGTTATCTATATACATGTGTATTTTTAAGTGCAACCCTTGGAACAATTACTATTGCTGTAGGGGCTTTTATGGTTTCACTTATTTCAACGATTATTTATAAGCTAGTAGAAGTAGCAGTTGAAATACAAAGAGAAAATGAATTAACTATATAGAAAAAGTAGTAAGTTGTATCTTACAATAAAATTTCATAGCAAAAGGAGCAACAATAACTGATTTACGCATATTAGAAGAGGTGATATAAATGGCTATAATAGTTAATTTAGATGTTATGCTGGCAAAAAGAAAAATGAGCATGAATGAACTTTCAGAAAAAGTTGGAATTACACTTGCAAATTTATCTATATTAAAAAATAACAAGGGAAAGGCAATTAGATTTTCAACCTTAGATGCGATTTGTGAAGTGCTAGAGTGTCAGCCAGGAGATTTATTAGAATATATAAAGGAAGATTAGAAAAATTGAATTAGAAAGATTTACACATATAAAAAGAGCAGCTATGCTGCAACAACGGAACTTAAATAAAAAGAGCAGCTATGCTGCAACAACGGAACTTAAATAAAAAGAGCAGCTATGCTGCAACAACGGAACTTAAATAAAAAGAGCAGCTATGCTGCAATACGGATCATTTATGCAACAACAGAACTTAAATATAACAATCAAATTAAGAGAATAAGGAGTAAATTATATGATTGGACAAGATGGAAAAGCTATGATAGCAGCAACTATTGGTACTATCTTATTTATGGAACTTTTGATTTTTGGTGGATGGGGAATAGCTGTACCTATAGCTGTAATTAGTTATTATATTTTGATTTTTTGGCAAAGTAAAATGTTAAAAATTAAGCAAGATATTAAAAACAATATATTACTAATACCAATAGTTATGACAGCGTTATGCTTCATGTTTTTTGATAATGCTTTGCTTAAGTTTTTTAATATACTATTTTTGTATGGACTAATTGTATTACATACAAGTCAACAATTCGGAATTAATTCGTATAATCCATTATCCTTTAGATGGTTTCTAGAAATAATTCCAGTAGGCTTATTTATGCCAATAAAGAATATTAGTAAACCTATTAATATAATTAATGAAACAATAAAAGCAAGGTCTAAAGAGTCTAATAAGATTTTTTTAAAGATTGCAATAGGGCTTGTAATTGGTTTTCCTATAGTGTTTATTGCGACATTACTTTTAATGAATACTGATGCAGCATTTAATGGTGTAATAGAGCTGATATCCAATAAATTTAATTTTGATTTGACATGGATATTACAGAGATTAATTTGCTTTGTACTTATATTTTTCCCATTGAACGGTTTTTTCTATACAATTAGAAATAAAAGGGAAAGTGTAAATGAACAGAAAGAAAGAAGTAAAAATATAAAATTTGATTTTATTATTGTTGTTACAATTGCTAGCTTCCTTTGCGTTGTTTATATGATCTATTGTTTATCTCAATTAACTTATTTTATATCTGCATTTCAAGGAATACTACCTTCAGATTATACTTTTGCAGCATATGCAAGAAAAGGTTTTTTTGAATGCATTCCATTAGGTGGTATAAATTTAATTTTAATTATAGTGCTAACAATGTTTACTAATACTGAAGAAAATAAGAAAAGAAGCTTTACGATTAATGGATTTGCCTTTTATCTTATTGCATTTACTTTATTTTTAGTAATTTCAGCATTTTCGAAAATGTGGCTTTACATTAATGCTTATGGGATCACAATTATGCGTGTTTATGTATCTTGGTTTTTAATATTAGGTTGTATAGCTTTAGTATTGATAGGAATTAAGACATTTTATAATCAATTTAAACTTACTAAAAATTTATTTATTATTTTTACAATTATGTTTTTGGGCTTAAATTATGCAAATATTGATTATAGAATTGGAGAATATGATGCACAGTTATATGAAACAGGACAAGTGAACACTATAGGTGCATTTGATGATTTGAGTGTTTCGGCGCTTGAACCTCTAATTAGAATATCTATTATAGATAAGAATAGTAAAGCGATAATAAATGAATATAAAAATAGGGTATATGAAGAAAGAACGTGGCAGGAATGGAATTATGCAAACTACAAGGGAAGAGAGATAATTGACAAAGTGATGACTAAATAGAAAGTATAGAATATTTATAATATTTCAAGAGAGGTAGTGTAAATGAGGAAAATACTATTATGTTTTTTGATTATTGTAGTTATAATAAGCTTTAGTGGTTGTGGGACTGTACTTTTAGGAGAAAAGTATAAAACAACGAATATTTCTAACTATAGTAAATATTTTGGTCAAAATGGACAGCATAATAATGAGATATTTCCATACAAGGTTCCTAGTTCTGCTAAAATTGAAGAGTTTTGCTATTATTATTATGATCCGTTTGATCCTAATTATGTATCATATTTGGTATACTCATGTAATGATGAAGATTATAAAACAGAAATAGATAGACTAGCAAAGTTAGATTCTTCTAAGAATTATTTGATATATAGTGCAACAGGATTTAATTATCCAGTATGTGCAGCCTATGCTGATAGTTATAAAGGTTACATTTATGCTTTGACAGATAAACAATATAACAAATTGATTTATGTTGAAATTAATTTTTGTAATTATTTTTCTGACATTGATTATGAAAAAATAATTGATAATAAATATCTCCCAATAGATTTTGATGCAAAACCAGGGAATCCAACTCAGCAAGGCTTTAAGGAAAGTAAACTTAGAGAAAAATAGACATTTATGTTATACATTAAAAAATAAAGAATTCTCATTAAAAGAATTCTTTATTTTTATATGCTTAATTATTATTTAAGCAGCATGGGCTTTTGTCTTATCATTATCAATATTATTAGGATTAACTGTTTCATTTTTTGTTTCAATAAAACCCCTAACCACTTTAACTAGTTGTATTATTAAAGTTGGGATAAAAGCTAACAAGTGAATCAATAACATTTCATTAGTAGTCAGTGGAGTTATTTCAAATAGTCCTTGTAAAACAGGAATAAGTAAAACTGCATTAATTAGTATAACGCCTGATATGAAAGCTATCCAACTAAATTTATTACTAAAAACTCCTAGAGCAAAAATAGATTTTTTACCACGACAATTAAATCCGTGGAATAATCTTGCTAAACATAAGGTACTAAAGGCCATGGTCATTGCTATTCCATGATTGCCAGTAGCTAGTCCTATATGATATGAAGTCATAGTGAATATCCCTATAAGCAAACCTTGTAAGCAGATATCAGTAATAAAATCTTTAGTCAATATTGATTCATTGGCATCTCTAGGTTTATCTTTTAAAACATCTCTTTTAGATTTTTCCATACCTATTGCAATAGCCGGTAAACTATCTGTTAAAAGGTTAATAAATAGTAAATGTACAGCTGCAAATGGAACAGGAAGTGCTAATAGTGACGAATAAAGTACAGCAAGTATTCCAGACATATTACCTGAAAGAAGAAATTTAATAGAATTTTTTATATTAGCATAAATATTTCTCCCGTTAGTAACTGATTTTACAATAGTAGCAAAATTATCATCTGTTAATATCATTGAAGCTGCATCCTTTGAAACTTCAGTACCGGTTATTCCCATTGCAATACCGATATCAGCTTGTTTAAGTGCTGGTGCATCATTAACACCATCTCCAGTCATAGCAACAATCTTACCTTTGTTCTGCCAGGCTTCAACTATTCTTATTTTATGCTCAGGTGAGACTCTGGCATAAACTGATATATGTTTTAATTTAGAGTTAAGTTCAGCATCTGACATTTTATCAAGTTCTAATCCTTCTACGGCTAAATCACCATCTTGTAGGATCCCAATTTCTTTTGCAATAGCAGAAGCTGTAATCTTATGATCTCCAGTTATCATTATTGGTTTAATAGACGCTTTAATACAATCACTAACTGCTGCTTTAGATTCTTCTCTAGGTGGATCAATCATTGAAATTAATCCAAGGAAGGTAAAGTTGTCTTCATCCTCTAAAGAAAGTTCTCTATCTTCAGTAAGTTCTTTATAAGCAAAAGCTAATACTCTTAACCCTTGTGATGAAAGTTCTCTATTAGTGTTGTTTATATTGATTTTATCGTTATTGGTAAAGGCATTTGTACCATTTGATGTCTTTATTGAAGTAACTCTATCTAATAATACATCAAGTGCACCTTTAGTAATCATTATATTTTTTCCATCAATATTATGAAGGGTACTCATAAGCTTTCTGTCAGAGTCAAAAGGAATTTCTTTAAGTCTTTCATGAGTATTTCTACATTCAATTTCGTTTATAGAATATTTATGAGCTAAGTTAACTAAAGCAACTTCTGTTGGGTCACCAATTTCATTTCCATCTATAGAAGTTGAGTCGTTACAAAGTACAGAACTAGTTAAAAGAAAACTTACATCAGAATTATCTGTATCTATCTTATTAGCATCTATTAATTTGTTATCTACAAAAATTTTCTTTACAGTCATTTTATTTTGAGTTAAGGTACCAGTTTTATCTGAGCAGATAACTGATACACAGCCAAGCCCTTCAACAGCTTTTAATTTCTTAATAATTGCATTTTCTTTAGCCATTGATTGAGTTCCTATGGCTAATACTATTGTAACTATTGAACTAAGTGCTTCAGGAATAGCAGCAACAGCAAGAGCAACAGCAAACATTAAAGAATCTAAAATATCAGTACCTCTGTAGATGCTTAATCCAAATACAATTACACATATTCCCATTATTGCTATAGCAAGCTTTTTAGAAAAATCATTTAAAGAAGCTTGAAGTGGAGTGGTCTTTTCTTGAGTTGACTCCATAAGAGAAGCTATTTTACCAAGCTCAGTATTCATACCAGTATTAGTAACAAGAACTGTTGCTCTACCATATGTAACTAGAGAGCTAGAAAAAACCATATTTTTTTGATCACCTAGAGCAACTTCATCTTTATCAATAACCTCAGAGAACTTGTCTACACTTTCTGATTCACCAGTTAATGAACTTTCATTAACTTTAAGAGAGAAATTTTCTAAAATTCTACCATCGGCAACTACTAAATCACCAGCTTCTAAGATTAATATATCACCAGGAACAACATCTTTAGAAGGTATTTCGATTTTAACTCCATCTCTAATAACTTTAGCATTAGGTGCAGATAGTGCTTTTAAACTATCCAAGGATTGTTCAGCTTTAACATATTGAATAGTTCCTAAAATAGCATTTAAAATTATAACAGCAATAATTACAAAGGTGCTTTCCATATTTCCAGTCATAGCTGAAATAATAGCAGCAATAATTAAAATGATTACTAATAAGTCCTTAAATTGTTCTACGAATACAGAGAAGATACTTTTCTTCTCTTTTTCATTAAGAATATTTTCTCCAACTGTGTTTAAAATTTCTGAAGCTCTTGTGCTTGTGAGACCAGATAAGGTAACATCAAAGTTTTTTAATGCTTCATCTGTAGTTTTAGAAAAATATTTTTCCATAAATTACATCTTCCTTTCGAATTAGATATTTTAGATAAAAACTATATATTGAGGTTATAAATAAAAAGAGACCTTTAATATAACTTCGATTTTTGAAGCTATATTAAAAGTCTCGTTACCTTAAAGGTATATAACACCAGACTAAAATTTTAGCCGCGATTGTTGATGTTATATTTATAACTACTCCCCTTTAATATAAAGTAAGTGTTTATACTAGTATAATATAAAAAAAATTAAAGGTCAATAATAATTATTTAAAAGGTTATTTTATAACGCTTAGTGTGTTAGAAATAATAAAATAATTGGTTACACTTTATTTTTTATATTTATTAATTTAAAATAGTTAATTATGGATATAATTTATACTTATAGTATAATAAAGTAATTAAATGAAGGTGGAGGAGTAATTTATGACTGGACTTGTACTTGAAGGTGGAGCTTTTAGAGGATTATTTACAGCTGGAGTATTAGATGCTCTTTTAGATATAAGAGCAGAATTAAAATATGTGATTGGAGTATCCGCTGGGGCTACAAATGCTTATTCCTATGTTTCTAAGCAAAGAGGAAGAAATTTAGAAATAATGGAAAGATTTATGGATAATAAAAGATATATTAGTTATGGAAATTTAATAAGGTGTAAATCTTTAATGGATTTAGATTTTGTATTTGATGAGATACCTAATAAACACTGCGTGTTTGATTATAAGACGTTTTATGAATTTAATGGGAGAATGTTAGCTGGTGCTTTCAACATTCAAACTGGAAAAGTAGAATATTTTGATAAGGAATTATTAGATAAAAGAAATTCTATACTTAGGGCAAGTATAGCAATTCCTTTGGTATTTCCATTTGAAAAGATTAATGGAAATTACTATGCGGATGGAGGGCTTTCTGATCCTATACCAATTAAGAAATCAATAGAAGATGGAAATGATAAGAACATAATTGTGTTGACTAGAAATGAAGGGTATAGAAAAACACAATCCAAGACTAATAAATTAACTTATAGAATATATAAGAATAAGTATCCAAAGTTGGCAAATGTATTAAGAGACAGGCATATTAAATATAATGAACAGCTTGATTTCTGCAAGAAATTAGAAGAAAATGGAGAGGCAATGATAATAAGACCAACAGTAGATATGAATATAGATAGATTCGAAAGAGATAAAAATAAGTTAAAGGCAATATATCAAAATGGATATGATTTAATTGTAAATAATAAAGAAAAAATACTTAAATATATATAATCAAGTAAAGAAGCAGTAGAGTATATTGCTTTTTTATGGTATAAAGAGGAGTATCAAATATATAAGTCATTATAGGATTTAGATTGTCTTTGATGTATAATATTCAATGAAAATAAATAGATATATTGAATGTAAGTAAGGGAGATACGAATAATTATGCCTAATAAGAATCCAAAAGTATATGATCAAGTTATAGATGATATTAAAAATAAAATAAAATCAGGGGAAATAAAAAAAGGAGATAGATTACCATCAGAAAGAGAGCTGTCAGAATCACTTGGGGTATCAAGAACATCTATAAGAGAGGCGATAAGAGCGTTAGAAGTAATTGGTTTAGTGGAAAGTAGACGTGGAGCTGGAAATTATATAAAAACTAATTTTGAAGATTCATTATTTGAACCACTTTCAGTTATGTTTATGTTACAAGAAAGCTCTCCAAGAGAAATGTTTGATGTAAGAGAATCTTTGGAATTACAGTGTGCTAGGTTATCAGCCAAGAATATACAAGATAATGAACTTGCACTCTTAGCAGCAATATTAGATAGAATGTATCTTGCAGAAAGTGAAGAAGAAAGTCTTGAACTGGATATTAAGTTTCATTACATAGTAGCAAAAGCTTCGAGAAATGTATTATTAATTAATGTTCTAGAGGTTATTTCGCAGCTAATGGATGAATTCATTAAAAAGTTTAGAATGCAAATTTTACATGTAGGTAACACAAAGGAAAGTTTATTAGAAATACATGAAAATTTATTTAGAGCATTGAAAAGTAGAGATGAAGCTAAAGTTTATAATGCTATGAAGGAACATTTCAATTTAATTAGAAAAGCATATGACTATGATGAGTAAATAGTATAGTTAATTAAGAGATAAATTAAATATGGAGATAGTTTAGAAATATTAAATAAAATAACAAGTTTATATTTGTGATGGATATTTTTTATCAAGCAATTGGCTCTTATATGAGATTTAATAAGGTGAATTTGCCAGTATGAATTGATGAAAAATGAACTTACAGATATGCTTGTTATTTTTTATACAAAAAAATAACAAGAACAACTAAAATATTATGCTAAAAAAATTTTTTTGAAAAGTTAAAATAATAACAATGCCTGTGCTGTATTGAAAAAACGAGAAGCATAAAAAAATAAGCGGATTTTTCTATGTAAACATTTTCTGTTAATTATATAACTATTATTTACAATTAATATTTTGATAGATATAATAAAAGTGAAATTGGTACTACCAATTTGAAATTGGTATGATATAATAAAAGGGAGGAGTTCAATTGTATTTATCATTTTTTTTAGCATGTATTCCTATTGTCTGGCTCATGGTCTCTCTTGGGAAGCTTAAAATTCCAGGATACAAGGCCTGTCCTATTGGATATTTAATAACGGTGTTAATAGCTGTAATTATCTTAAAGATGAATATTACAAATGCTATTACGGCAACCTTAGAAGGTGTTGCAACAGCTTTATGGCCAATAGTACTTGTAATTATAGGTGCAGTATTCACTTATAATTTATCCATTTATACAGGAAGTATGGAAATTATAAAAAAGATTATGACAAGTGTTACAAGTGATAAAAGAATTTTAGTATTAATACTTGCCTGGGGCTTTGGAGGATTTCTTGAAGCTGTTGCAGGATTTGGAACTGCAGTTGCAATTCCAGCAAGTATACTTGCTGCACTAGGGTTTGAACCAGTCTTTGCTGCAATTATTTGTTTAGTGGCTAATACTACACCAACAGCTTTTGGTGCGATAGGTCTACCAGTATCTACATTAGCTCAAGTTACAGGTTTAGATGTAGGTCAATTATCCTACATAACAACTGTTCAGCTAACAATAATGATAATATTAATTCCCTTTATATTAGTTTCCTTAACTGGTAACGGTATAAAAGCTATAAAAGGAGTTTTTGGAATTACATTAGCATCTGGAATTGCATTTGCAGTACCACAGATACTTGTAGCTAAATTTATTGGAGCTGAATTACCAGCGGTAATTGGATCAATAGTTTCAATTGCAGTAACAATATTTATGGCAAAGAAATTTTACAATGATAAAAATGATGAAAAAGAAATTGATGTTACTTTTAAAGAAGGTTTTATGGCATGGCTACCATTTGTATTGGTATTTCTATTCGTAATGATATGCTCACCACTCTTTAAAGCGATATACACTCCATTATCTCAAATAAAAACTTCAATATTGATTTATACAGGACAGGGAGCAAAACCAGATACTTTTTCGTGGATTGTAACGCCTGGAGTATTGATAATTATAGCAACTTATTTAGGTGGTTTACTACAAGGATATAAGTTAAAAGAGATAAGTGTAGTTTTGGTGAAGACGTTTAAACAGATGACAAAATCTGCAGTAACAATAGTTTCAATTGTATCTCTAGCTAAGATAATGGGATACAGTGGGATGATAAATTCGATAGCTCAGGTATTGGTATTAGTGGCTGGAGGATTTTATCCAGCAGTTGCTCCAGTAATAGGAGCGCTAGGAACGTTTATAACCGGAAGTGACACATCAGCTAATATACTCTTTGGTCAACTACAAGTTCAGGTAGCAAATGCTATTGGAGCTAATCCATATTGGATTGCAGCTGGTAATGTACTTGGAACTACAGCTGGAAAGATGATTTCACCTCAAAGTATAGCAGTTGCAACAGCAGCAACTGGCTTAATAGGAAATGAGGGGAAAATATTAAATTCAGCATTAAAAGTTTGTGTAGTATACATAGTTATCTCTGGAATAATAGTATTTTTCGGTGGATCAATATTAGGATTTTAAAACATAAACGCAGATAAATTTTAATCACCGCAAGGCGTATGTAAATTTAAATATAAATTATTAGGAGGAAAAATATAATGAATATTTTAGTATGTATTAAACAAGTACCAGGAACTTCAAAAGTTGAAGTTGATCCAGATACTGGTGTATTAAAGAGAGATGGTATAGATTCTAAAATGAATCCATATGATTTATATGCTTTAGAAACAGCATTGAAGATTAAAGAAGATGAAGGTGGAACAGTTAAGGTTTTGAGTATGGGACCTAATCAGGCGATGAGTGTAATAAAAGAAGCCTTTACAATGGGTGCTGATGGAGGAACCTTACTATCAGATAGAAAATTTGGAGGAGCTGATGTTTTAGCCACTTCATACACAATTGCTCAAGGAGTTAAAAAAATGGGAGATTTCGAACTTGTAATCTGCGGTAAACAAACCACAGATGGTGATACAGCTCAAGTCGGTCCTGAAATGGCGGAGTGGCTTAATATACCTCATGTGGCAAATGTTAAAAAAATAGTGAAAATAGAAGATGAATTTATTACAGTTGAGATGGACATGCCTGAAAGTATTGAAACAGTAAAAATAGCATATCCTTGTTTAATCACTGTTGATAAAGGAATTTTTGAACCAAGACTACCATCTTATAAGAGGAAATTAGATACACAAGATAGAGAAATAACAGTGTTAAGTCTTAATGAATTGGATGATAAGAATGAAATGAATTATGGTTTAAATGGTTCTCCTACTCAAGTAGAAAGAATTTTTCCACCAGAAGTTAATAATGACAGGGAACTATGGACAGGAAATTCTAGTGAATTAAGTGAGAAAATTGGATGTAAGTTAAAAGAACTTAAATTTATTTAATTAGGTTTTTTAAGAAATAAGTCGATGGAGGAGAAGAGAATATGGCAAAATTAGTTGTAAATCAGGATAAAATAACAAATATTGAAGAGTTAATAAAAATTTGTCCTTTTGGTGCTCTTGAAAATAATGCTGGCAAAGTTGAAATAAATGGAGCATGTAAGATGTGTAAGCTTTGCGTTAAGAAAGGTCCTAAGGGTGCAGTTGAATATATAGAAGATGAAGTTAAAGAAATAGATAAGAGTGCATGGAATGGAATAGGTGTATATGTTGACCATGTTGAGGGTGAGATTCATCCAGTTACTTATGAATTAATTGGAAAGGCTAGAGAATTAGCAGGTAAAATAAATCACCCTGTTTACGCAGTGTTTGTTGGAAATAATATTTCTCATAAAGCAGAAGAACTTTTACACTATGGCGTTGATAAAGTTTTTGTGTATGACGATGAAGCATTAGAATACTTTAGAATAGAACCGTACACAGCAGCATTTGAAGATTTTATAAACAAAGTTAAGCCAACCGCTTTATTAGTAGGAGCTACAACAATAGGAAGATCTTTAGCACCAAGAATTGCAGCAAGATTTAAGACTGGACTTACAGCAGATTGTACAATTCTAGATATTAAGGAAAATACAGATCTTGTTCAAATAAGACCAGCTTTTGGCGGTAATATAATGGCTCAAATAATCACACCAAACTCTAGACCTCAACTAGCAACTGTTAGATATAAAGTTATGACAGCACCTAAGAGAAGTGAAGAGATAACTGGTGAGATAGTCAATTGTAATATTGATAAAGAAAAATTAAATTCAGGAATAGAAGCACTTGAAATAAAGAAAAAAGTTTCAGAAGTTGGAATAAGTGATGCAGAAGTAATTGTTGCAGCAGGACGTGGAGTTAAGTCAGAAAAAGATTTAGAGATGTTAAAAGAATTAGCAAAAGCTTTAAATGCAGAATTTGCATGTACTAGACCGCTTATTGAATCAGGATGGATTGATGCTAAGAGACAAATTGGATTAAGTGGAAGAACCGTTAGACCAAGACTTATAATAGCTTGCGGTATTTCAGGAGCAGTTCAGTTTACTGCAGGAATGAATAATTCAGATTATATTTTTGCAATTAATACAGATGAAAAGGCACCAATATTTAAGGTTGCTCATTATGGAATCATTGGAGATATGTATGAAGTAATTCCAGAATTAATAGAAAAAATAAAACTTGCTAAGGAGGCATAAACTATGAGCTACAAAGAAGTTGAATTAAAAGATTATGAATATATATTGTCTGTAGCAGAAAATGATAAAGAAAGAGTCTTTTTTAAAGACCAAATAAATGAAGACTATAGTCATGATGAATTAGGTGGAATAAAAAAGATGCCTGACATAGTGGTTCAGGCAACTAGTGCAGAAGAAGTTTCAAAGGTAATGAAATATGCGTATGAAAATAATATTCCAGTTACTCCAAGGGGGTCTGGTACTGGGCTTGTAGGTGCAGCTGTTCCTCTTAAAGGTGGAATTGTTATTGACCTTAGCAGGATGAATAGAATCTTAGAACTAGATGATGAAAACTTAACTCTTACTTTAGAACCTGGAGTACTTTTAATGGATATAGGAAAATATGTTGAGGAGTTTGATTTATTCTACCCTCCAGATCCAGGTGAGAAATCTGCAACAATTGGTGGAAATATAAGTACTAATGCAGGTGGAATGAGAGCAGTAAAATATGGAGTTACAAGAGATTATGTAAGAGGTCTTGAGGTAGTTCTTCCAAATGGAGAAATAGTAGAACTTGGAGGAAAAGTTGTTAAAAATAGTTCTGGATATTCATTAAAAGATTTAATGATTGGTTCAGAAGGAACTTTAGGAATAGTAACAAAAGCAGTTTTGAAATTATTGCCACTTCCTAAAAAGGCTTTAAGTCTCTTAGTTCCATTTGAGAGTCTTGAAAAAGCAATAGAAACTGTTCCTAAAATAATTAAGTCAAAATCTATACCAACAGCTATAGAATTTATGCAAAGAGAAGCTATTTTAGCTGCAGAAGAGTTTTTAGGAAAGAGTTTCCCAGATAAATCTTCGGATGCATATTTATTATTAACTTTCGATGGAAATTCCACAGAAGAAATTGAAAAGGCTTATGAAAATGTTGCGAAAATATGTTTAGAATCAGGAGCATTAGATGTACTTATTTCTGATACAGAAGAAAGACAAGAATCTATATGGTCAGCTAGAGGATGTTTCCTTGAAGCAATTAAAGCATTAACAACTGAAATGGATGAGGTTGACGTTGTTGTGCCAAGAAACAAGATTGGAGAGTTTGTTACCTTTACACATGAACTAGAAAGCAAAGCCAATGTTAGAATAAAGAGTTTTGGACATGCTGGAGATGGTAATTTACATGTGTATATATTAAGAGATGAATTAAATGAAGAAGAATGGAAAGCAAAATTGAGTGAAGTTATGCAAATAATGTATGACAAAGCTAAAGAATTAAGAGGACAAGTTTCTGGAGAACATGGTATAGGTTTTGCTAAAAAAGGATACCTAAAGCAATCACTACCTGACAAATGTATAAATATAATGCAAGGAATAAAATTAGCATTTGATCCTAGAAATATATTAAATCCAGGAAAAGTATGTGAATAAAGTATTATATATTGGTTCTGGAAAAGTATCTCAAGAATATTCTATGATAATATAATAAATAGTTTAGTGAAAAAGAGTAGTTAGTATTTGAAACTACTCTTTTTTCGTTGATAATATAATTTATAGATATTCAAAGCGAGAATTAGACTTATGCAACAATTACCGAAATCAGATACATTTATCTTCCACAGGACTAGTGAAATTTTCGCTGGAAGGTTCTAAGCGGAAGGTTGCACCCATTTCTGCATGTTCCTAAAGTAAATTTATGACAAGCAGAAAATGAAACAACCTTAGAGGAAACTCGACTCACGTTCGTTCGCTAAGCACACGATTCACACCAAATCAGTTTTTTAAAGGAGGTTAACTCATGAATGAGTTAACTAAGTTCAAGAAACCAAATCATAGATTTGGACTTTCACTTATCTGCTTAATAATCATCACAGCTTAATTTCATATGCCGCTTGCACAAATATGTATCTAATTTCTAGTGTAGTTTTACGATTATAATTTCTCAATGATGTATGTATATTCCATTTATAAGTTTGATTCTTAAATTGGATATCTATATAAAAGAAGAAAAAATAATATTAACAAAACCTTTTGTATAAATTAGTGCTCTTATATTATAGGAGCTCCAAAGAAGAAAAGAGGTGCAAGAATGGAGATAGAAGAAATAATAATGCGTTGTAAGCAGGGAGAAAAAGAAGCCTTTCGTGAACTTTTACAGACTGTTGAAAAAAAGGCATTAGCAACTGTTCATTTTTTGGCAGGAAATAAAGGGATTGCGGAAGATATACTCCAAGAAACATATATGAAATGTTTTATAGAAATACACAAACTTAAAGAACCACAGGCGTTTAAAGTATGGTTCTTTAGAATTCTTATTCGTACAGGATGGAAAATGTTAAAAAAACAATCAGAGCTGGTTCCGTTGGAAATAACATCAGAAAATGAAGAGTTGTTTTGTGATGAGAACCAAGGGAAAAGGAATGTAATTGATAATTATGAAATGAAAAGTGTAATGGAAAATGCAATTAATGATTTAAGTGAAAATTTAAAAACAGTTGTTATTCTTTATTACTATAATGATATGTCAATAGAAGAAATTTCAAAGGTTACAGGCTGTTTCAAAGCTACGATAAAATCAAGACTATTTTATGCGCGGGCAGCCTTGAGAAAGCAATTAGGAAACTGTATGGAAAATGAGCATGGAGTGCGAATAGTTAAATAGAAGGGAGTGTAATTAAAATGAGGAATAATGATAATTTAGATAATGTTATAAAGTCTGCAATAGATGATAATATATCTTATATCGAGCCTTCAAGAGATATTTTTAATGAGGCTTGGAATAAGAAGGAGAAAGAAATGTGCAAGAAAGAAAAAATTAATATGAAACATATGAAGAAA
The DNA here is from genome assembly GCF_000340885.1 of Clostridium saccharoperbutylacetonicum N1-4(HMT). Lineage (NCBI taxonomy): Bacteria > Bacillati > Bacillota > Clostridia > Eubacteriales > Clostridiaceae > Clostridium > Clostridium saccharoperbutylacetonicum. The sequence goes on from NC_020291.1 coordinate 374,212, forward strand.
GTTGCACTAGTGCCTGCATGTCTCATTACACTTAGCATTTTAGGTGTTTTTACATTTTCATCAGGAGCAAGGGTTGCTGCAGAGGAGATGTTAAAAACAATATTTTATCCAGATAAATATGGGAATGTTGTAGAGAATTCACAAGAGACAAAAATTCCAGTTTATAGTGCACCTATACCAATAGATGATGAAAATAAGAGTGATATAGAGAGAAGATTTGGTTTTAAAGTTAACTTACCTGAAAAGTTTGGTAAATATATTTATTCAAAGGAAAATGATGAAGTTAGAGTGCCATATGCTAGGATAAGAGTTGAAAACGTAAAATATAAAGAGATAGATAGTATAATGCATGAATTAATAAAGGCTGTATATGATGATACCGCTTATAAAAAACTTAATAAGAAATATAAGTTAATCGGAAATGTGGACTCAAAATATACAGATGGGCAAGGCAATGAATTTTGGTTGACTTTGATGAAAGAAAATGAGGATTCAAAAGAAGATAATGAGAATATTGAGCAAGAAATTACTATTGATGATATTGTATGTAAAATTATAAAAGAATCACAACCTGAGTACAATATGAAAGAGGTTGGAAATGGAGTTAGTAGGACAGACATGGAAAGTAAGCCTGTTGATATTGTGACTAAATATAATATGGAATGGGAATATGACGGTGTAAAATATTATATATACGTTGGAAAAGATCTTTCAAAAATTAATGAAATTAAAGAATTTGTATCAGAATATATTAAAGTATTGTAAAAGATAACTGAGTAGTATTTTATGGCATATAGAATACTACTCAGTTATTTTTTGTTAAATGATATTTATATTTAATAGTATTATTATTTGAAGTTGTTTTTGAAATAGATAAAATATAAAAATAGAAATATTACTCGATAATAAAATTTTAAATTATTAATAATTATATTAAAATATTAAAATTTTAATATACAAGCGTTAAAAAATATGCTATACTTGTAAAAGATTAATGGTTTTGTTAACAGATTCGTTAAATAAATTAATGCTTCAATGGGGAAGAATAAACTAAGAGTTTTTTTATTAAAACTTTTAATTTACTTTTCCTTTTTGTATAGGAATAATTATGAAAAAAATAATGATAATTACATAAAATAAATTTATTGACAAGATTTAAAATGTAATTTATATTAAAAAGTATATAATACCTATTGAAATAGTAGGATATAAATTGGGGATTAGTTAATGTTAATAAACTAAAATGATTTATTAAAACAATAATTTGTAATACTAAATCATATTAGATTAATGCAATAATTAAAAAATAAAAAGGGGGATAAAATAATATGAAAAAAAGAATATTAGCATGTGTGCTTGCTGGGGTGCTTGCTGCAACCGCTCTTGTAGGATGCGGAGGTAGTGGACAAGCAGCTAAGACGGCAGCAGCAAAAACCTTTATATTTGCGCAAGGAGCAGATCCAAGAGGTCTTGATCCAGCTTTTGTTGACGATGGAGAGTCAGCTAAAGTTATGTGTAATATATATGAAGGCTTAGTTAAATACGGGGATGATAATACAAGCGTTGAACCATGCTTAGCAGAAAAATGGGATATTAGTGCAGATGGCAAAGAGTATACTTTCCATCTTAGAAAAGGAGTTAAATTCCATGATGGAACTGATTTTAATGCAGATGCAGTTGTTAAATCAGTAAGTCGTCAATTACCTCCAAATGCAACAGATGATATGCCTTATGCTTCATTTACTTTTAATGGAGTTAAAAAGGTTGAAGCAGTTGATGCAAATACAGTTAAATTTACACTTGAGTCTGCTAATACACCATTTTTAGCAAATCTTGCAATGACACTTGCAGCTCCAATTGTAAGTCCAACTGCTCTTGAAAAAAATAAGGGTAATTTAAATGAGGCACCAGTTGGTACTGGACCATTTAAATTTGTTTCTTGGGAAAAGGGATCAAAAGTAACTCTTGAAAAGAATAATGATTACTGGGGCGAAAAAGCAAAACTTGATAAAGTAGTAATCAAGATTGATAAAGAAAATTCAGTAAGAGCTAGTGAACTTATGACTGGTGCAATTGATGCAATGGATGGATTAGATCCAAGTGATGTTGATAAATTAAAAGAAAAGGGTATGAATATATTCTCTAAACCTGGAATGAATATAAATTATATGGCTTTTGATTGTGACAGAGCTCCATTTAATGATCCAAAGGTAAGAGAAGCTGTATCTTATGCAATTAATCGTAATGAATTAGTTCAATATTTATATCAAGGTTATGCAGATCCTGCAAAAACTATGTTACCTAATTTTATTGCTGGATATAAGGATGTAGCAGCATACGAATATAATCCAGAAAAAGCTAAACAAATGCTTAAAGATTTAGGAAAAGAAAATCTTAAAATTAAGATGATTACTTATTCTAATCCAAGACCTTATAACTCTGTTGGTGGACAAAAATTAGCAGAAGCGGTACAAAATTATTTAAGCAAAGTTGGTATTACTGCAACAATTGATGTATATCAATGGACTGAATATAAAGATAAAACTAAGCAAGGTGAAGGCGATATTAAATTCTATGGATGGAATGGTGATAATGGAGATGCAGATAACTTCTTATCATTAGTTGATAGTAAAGAAATTGCTTCAAGTTTAAATGTTGCTAGATACACAAATCCAGAAGTTGATAAACTTTTAGCACAAGGTAAAGCTACACCAAATGGGGATGCTAGAAACGCAATATATGGACAACTTCAAGATATACTTGCAAAAGAGGCACCATGGGTTAACATTTCATATGCTAAATCAATGGCAGCTTCATCAGCAAAGGTTAAGAATTTCAGTGTTCATCCAACAGGTTCAGTTTTCTTCCAAAAGGTTGATAAAGAATAATTATTACTTTAACTAAGCTCCGGCAGAAGTCGGAGCTTTCCAATTAAGGTACATGAAACAAAATAATCAATTTAAGATGCGATGTATAATATTTTTCATCAGAAGAGATTTTATGCGTGCATAACTTGATATTTTTGAATGTACCCAATACATATTCAAAGAGGTGAGGTTATGTTTAAGTATTTTATAAAGAGATTATTATTGTTAATACCAGTAGTTATTGGAGTTTCAATCCTAGTATTTTTAATAATGCATGTATTTTCAACAGATCCTACGTCAATAATTTTAGGTCAGCATGCTAGCCAAGAACAAATAGATGCTTTGAGACAGCAATTAGGATTAAATGATCCTTTGTATGTTCAGTACTTTAAATTTATAGGTGGTATTATTACAGGAGATTTTGGTACATCTCTTATAACTAAAAGTTCTGTGGCTACTGAGATTTTCTCAAGATTTCCTGCAACTATCGAACTTGCAATACTTTCTATAATAGTAGCATCTATTGTAGGTATAACACTTGGAGTTATTTCAGCTGTAAAGCAAAATTCGATTTTAGATTATCTTTGTATGGGGACATCTTTAGTTGGGGTATCTATGCCTATATTTTGGCTTGGATTACTATTGATAGTTTTATTTTCAGTAGTATTGGGATGGTTTCCTGTATCAGGTAGAGCAACTATAGGGTTAGAGCCAGATAAGATTACTGGACTTTATCTTCTAGATAGCTTGATTTCAGGTAATATAGCTGCTTTTATTGATTCTTTAGAACACTTAGTGTTACCTGTGATAGCACTTTCATCATATTCTACTGCGATTATTGCTCGTATGACACGTTCTACTATGCTTGAAGTTTTAGGACAAGATTACATTAGAACTGCAAGATCTAAAGGATTAGCTGAAAAAATAGTTATAAAAGGTCACGGTTTAAGAAATGCTTTAATCCCAGTAGCAACTGTTATTGGACTCCAATTAGGATCTTTGCTTGGAGGAGCTGTTTTAACGGAAGCAGTTTTTTCGTGGCCAGGAATAGGAAGCTATACAATTGATGCTATTTTAAAGTCAGATTATCCTGTGGTACAAGGGGCTGTTATGATAATGGCTATTATATTTGTTTTAGTAAATTTATTTGTTGATTTACTTTATGCATTTATAGATCCTCGTATTAAATATTCTTAAAGATGGAGGCATTTTATGGAGACGATCAATTTAAATTATCAAGAAGAAAAAAAATCATTATTGAAAAGATTTAAGAAATTTATGGGATTAGTCATTTCAAATAGAGCTGCACTTGTTGGATTAATTGTTATTGTAGTAATAGTGCTGGTTGCTATTTTAGGAAGTTTTATAATGCCTTATGATCCTAATACTGGTGAACTATCAAGTTCACTTCAAACTCCATCAGCTTCACATTTTTTTGGAACAGATGAACAAGGAAGAGATATTTTCTCAAGGGTAATTGATGGTACTAAAATTTCACTTAGAGTTGGTATAGTTGCTGTAGCTATTGCTTTATCAATTGGAACTGTAGTTGGTTCAATTTGTGGATATTTTGGAGGAAGGCTTGATATGTTCTTAATGAGAATTATGGATATAATTTTGGCATTCCCATCATTATTACTTGCAATTGCATTTATGGCAGCTTTAGGTAGAGGAATTGATAAAGCTGTTATTGCAATTAGTATAGTTACTATTCCTGAATATGCACGTATAGTACGTGGTTGTGTGTTATCAGTAAGAGAAAGTGAATATGTACAAGCAGCGAAGGCAATTGGAAATAATGATTTTGTTATAATTTTTAAACATGTACTTCCAAATATTTTATCGCCAATAATTGTTCGTGCAACACTTGGAATTTCAGGTGCAATCTTAGATGCTTCAGCATTAGGCTTTTTGGGACTTGGAGTTCAGCCACCATATGCTGAATGGGGAACAATGCTTGGTTCAGGTAGAACTTATTTCTTTAATGCACCACACATAATTTTATTCCCAGGTCTTGCTATTACAATTACTGTACTTGCATTTAACTTACTCGGGGATGGGCTTAGAGATGCACTTGATCCTAAGCTAAACGCTTAAGGAGGGATAGATTATGTTACTTGAAATAAAGAACTTAAAGACAGAATTTAAAACTAAAAAAGGAACTGTTTGTGCTGTAAATGGTGTTGATTTTAGTGTAAATAAAGGTGAAGTTGTAGCAATTGTTGGAGAATCAGGTAGTGGAAAAAGTGTTACATCGCTTTCGGTAATGAGACTTCATTCAAAAACTACAAAAACAAGTGTTACTGGAGAAGTGTCATTTAAGGGTGAAAATTTATTGGATAAATCGGAAAAAGAAATGCAAGAGATGCGTGGTAAAATGCTCTCTATGATATTTCAAGAGCCTATGACCTCTTTGAATCCAGTATTTACAATAGGAAGGCAAATTTCAGAAGCTATTATTAAGCATGATAAAGTGAGCAAAGCTGAAGCAAAAAATAGATCAATCGAGATGTTAAGATTGGTTGGAATACCATCACCAGAAACGAGAGTTAACAACTATCCTCATCAACTAAGTGGTGGTATGAGGCAGAGAGTTATGATAGCTATGGCTCTTAGTTGTAATCCAGAACTTTTAATTGCCGATGAACCTACAACTGCATTAGACGTTACAATACAAGCTCAAATTCTTGATCTTATGCTTGATTTAAAAGAAAAGTTGGGAACAGCTATTCTTCTTATAACTCATGACTTAGGGGTTGTAGCAGAGGTAGCAGACAAGGTTGTTGTAATGTATTGCGGAAGAGTGGTTGAAAAAGCTGAAGTTAAAGAACTATTCGGTAATCCAAGGCATCCTTATACTAAGGGACTTCTTAATTCGATTCCTAAAATAGATGAAGAGGCTGAAAGATTATTTATCATACCTGGTACTGTTCCGAATCCTTTGAACTTACCTTCAGGCTGTGCTTTTAGAGATAGATGTCCAGATTGTATGGAAAAATGCAAAAAAGAACAACCTCCGTTATATAATTTAAATGGTAGAGAAGTTCGTTGTTTCTTATATGAAGAGGAGGATAAAGCAAATGGATAAGGAAAAATTAATGGAAATAAAAAATTTAAAAAAATATTTTCCTGTGGGATCTTCAGGCTTTTTCCAAAAACCTGCTTACGTTCAAGCGGTTGACGATGTTACTTTTGATATCTATAAAGGAGAAACTTTAGGTATAGTTGGAGAATCTGGTTGTGGTAAGTCGACTATGGGAAGACTTCTTGTGACATTACTCGATTCTACCTCTGGAGAAATATTATTTGAAGGAAAAGAAGTGCATACTATTCGCAAAAGCAATAGAAAAGATATAAGTAAGAATATACAAATTATATTCCAAGATCCATATGCTTCTTTAAATCCTAGAATGACAATTGGAGATATAATAAGAGAGCCTATGAGAATTAATGGTATTGCAAGTGGTGATGAATTAGAAAAAAAACTTGATACTCTTTTAAGTCAAGTTGGACTTGCTTCATATCATAAGGACAGATACCCACATGAATTCAGTGGTGGACAAAGACAAAGGGTTGGGATAGCTCGTGCTATTTCAGTGAATCCTAAACTTATTGTTTGTGATGAGGCTGTTTCGGCTCTTGATGTATCAATTCAAGCCCAAATATTAAATCTTTTGGATGACCTTCAAAAAGATTTAGGTTTTACGTATCTTTTTATAGCTCATGGATTAAATGTTGTTAAACATATAAGTGATAGAGTAGGTGTAATGTATCTTGGCAAGTTGGTTGAACTTGCAGAGGTAGATAAGTTGTACTCAACGCCAATGCATCCATATACACAGGCATTACTTTCAGCAATACCAATTCCTAATCCAGAGAAGAAAAAAGAGAGGATTATTTTAACTGGTGATGTACCAAGTCCAATAAATCCACCAGCAGGATGTAGATTTCATACTAGATGCTCAAAATGTATGGATGTATGTAAACAGACAGAGCCGCTATTAGTTGAATTAGAATCAGGCCATAAGGTAGCGTGTCACTTGTATAATAAATAAATTATTAGAAACTGCTTATAAATTAGAATTTCAATTGTAGTTTATAAGCAGTTTTTTTGTTGTAAAAAAATGTGTTTTACAGCTATTTTGAGTAAAAGTGCAAAAAGTACAAAAAACTACATTCCATAAGTATCCATTTGAGATGTTCATATGAAAAAATGTAAAGTAATATATAAAAATGTCGATATATATATAAGAGGATAACGCTGGAGGAGTTAAAATTATCCAAATTTTGATTAAATAAAATTTAATGTAAGGGAACGGAAAAATGATATGGGTAACAGTAATGGAAAAATTTTGATTGTTGATGATGCTTTGTTCAACATTAGAATTGTAACCAATATACTTGAACATGCTGGATACGAGATCCATAGTGTTAATTCAGGCATAAGAGCTATTATTGAATTAAGGAATAATAAATACGATTTAATTCTTTTAGATGTAGTTATGCCGGAAATGGATGGTTATAAAGTCAATAAAGTACTTAAGCAGAACAAAAATACAAAAGATATACCAATTATTTTTTTGACAGCCAGAGGTGATAGCAACAGTGTAGTAAAAGCATTAGATGATGGCGCGGTAGATTTTATCACAAAGCCATTTAATGAAAAAGAATTATTATCTCGAATCAGAGTACAATTAGAGTTGCAACATACAAGAAAAAAATTGGAGGAGACAAATGCAACAAAAGATAAATTCTTTTCTATAATAGGTCATGATTTAAAGAATCCAATTGGAGCAATTAGAGGATTAGCTGAGGAGTTAGTACAAAATATTGATCAATTTGATATTGATGAAGTAAATGATTTTTCGATAAGAATATTAAAAAATTCAGAAAAGGTATGTCAGTTATTAGAAGATATACTTCAATGGTCAAGGCTTCAAGGTAATAAGATTGAGTACAAGCCTTCGGCATTAAATTTAGCAGAAGTAATAGATACAAGTGTTACACTTCTTTCATTAAATGCAAAGAAAAAAAATATAAATATTAAAATGCTGATTAAAGAGGAGATTAAAGTATTTGCAGATTATAATATGTTAAATACTGTTATTAGGAATCTTATTTCTAATGCTATTAAATTTACCTATGATAATGGAGAAATTATTGTTTCAGCTTATAATGATGGGGATTTGATTTTAATCTCTGTAGAGGATAATGGAGTAGGAATGCAGCAAGAAAACATAGAAAAACTGTTTAATATAGGTTCGAATTTTAGTACAAAAGGAACTCAAAAAGAGGAAGGAACAGGTCTTGGACTTATACTATGTAAAGAATTTGTTGAAAGAAATGGTGGGAGTATTTTTGTTGAGAGTGAATATGGAAAAGGTAGCTGTTTTTCATTTACAGTTCCCCAATATATGGTGAATCAAGATGAGTAATAGAGTAAAAAAATATCAAGCAATGCTTTTTCCTGTTTTTGATATAGCACTAAATGGATTGAATTATTTCTTTCAAATTTTCATTAGTTGGTATTTGATACCTGAAAATTATGGTGTATTGAACTCATTACTTTCATTTTTAGCAATTATTTTAGTCGTAGGAATTGCATTTCAAACTTACACTGCAAAAGAAGTTGCTAAAGGTAAGCTGAAGGAGGTTAATATTGAGGGAATATTTAAAACTTCAATATTTTATATGAGTGTAGTATTTGCAATTTTATTAATCACTAGTCCTCTTATTCATGGGTTTACGAGAGGAAGTTATTCAGCAATTATCCTTATAATGATAATTTCACTTGTGAATATACTTTTAAGTATTTCGAGAGGTATATTTCAAGGTTCAGAGGAATTTTTTAATTTAAATAAAAGTTTTTATATAGAGGTAATTTCCAAAATGCTATTCATATTGGTGGCGATAAGGTTATTCCGTAATGTTGAGGTTATTTTAATTTCAATTCTTGTAGGAATGACAATATCATTAATATATGGATTAATAAAGAATAGGACTAAGTTTAAAATAAATAGAAGTAGTTTTAAAGAGATAACAATAAAAGAGCATTACTTAAAAATCGTAAAAGTCATAATAGCAAATTTTTTCTTTTATTTTTTTACTTCTATTGATATGATAATGGTTAATTTTTATTTGCCAAAGGAATCAGGTATATATGCAGTAGTATTGAAATATAGTCAAGTTCTTCAATTTGTATCTTTAAGTATAATGACTGTATTTGTAACTATGCTAAGCAACAGCTTAAATAATAAAGCGGAATTCGATAATAAAGTAAGAAAGTTATTTGCTTTAATTTTAGTTTTGAGTATTGGGACAGTGATTTTTTATAAATTAGTGGCGCCATACACTGTTGAGATGTTTTTTGGAGCTATATATAAGGAAGCTAGAGATTACCTTTGGATGGGTGTAGTACCATATATTTTTATGATATATACTTTTTTAATAATAAATATAAATGTTATTTTAGAAAGAACAAGATATTTATGGATTCTATTTATTGGAGCAATTCTTATTACAATTCTTATTACAATTTTTCATAGTAATATCCAAAGTATTTTTATAATTGAATCGATTTTTTATTTTTCTTTAATGACAATTTTATTAATCCAATTTAAAGTTGAAAGGAGATAATCTTGTGGATATAAATGACTATAAGCTAGAAAAGAGTGAAAAAATAACTTTGCTATTTCTTTCGTGGAGAGATATAAAGGCACCAAAGAAAGGTGGAGCAGAGGTTTATACACATGAAATGTTAAAAAGAATAAACTTTGATAAATATAGAATTATACATTTTTCTCCAAGCTTTCAAGGTGGGAAAGAAATTGAAAACATTGATAATATTACTTATATTAGAAGCGGAAATGCATTTTCTGTTATAGGGGATGCTAGAAAATATTATAAAGCTAATGAGGAGAATATTAATTTTGTAGTTGATCAATGTAATACTCATAGGTTTTTTACAAAGTTTTGGGTTGAAGCTAAAAAAAGAATATTTTTTATTCATCAGCTCACTAGAGAAATATGGTTCATGAATGCAAAATTCCCAGTAAGCGCAATTGGGTATATTACAGAAACTCCTTTTTTAAAACTTTCTAAAAATGATTATACTATGACAGTTTCAGAATCTACAAAGAAAGATTTGATAAAGATTGGATTTAATATTGATAAAGTGAGGATACTTCCAGAAGGAATAGAGTTTACACATTGGAAGAAAGAAGAATTTAAAGAGAAAGAAGAATGTCCAACATTTATTTATGTTGGAAGATTCGTTAATTATAAAGGAATTGATGCCTGTGTACTTGCATTTGCGCAAATAAAAAAAGAATATCCAAAAGCTAAGCTTTATATTGTAGGGAAGAAGAATGAAAGCTATATTGAAAGAAATCTTAAGCCAATTTTTAAAGAAGGAAATATTACATATGGTGGAGAAGGAGACAATAAGGACGTAACGTTGTTTGGCTTCGTGAGTGAGGAAAGAAAACTGGAGTTAATGAGTAAGTCGCATGCACTTATATTCCCATCACAAAGAGAAGGCTGGGGACTTATTGTAACTGAAGCAGCGGCAGTAGGTACACCTAGCATAGTATATAATTCCCCAGGAATAGTTGATGCTGTAGATTATGGAAATGCGGGATATCTATGTGAAGAAAATAATGTTCAAAATATTTATACTAATATGAAAGCAGTTATAGAAGATAAAAAAGATTATGAAAAACATATAGAAAGTGCATATGAATATTCACTTAAGTTTCATTGGGATGAAACGGCAAAAAGCTTTGATAAATTTATAGATGATATAATATAAATAAGACAGGGAGGCAATAAATTATGAGTAAGAGAGTTTCTATAATCTTTTCAACATATAATAGTTCAGACTATGTAGTAAAATGTTTAAAAAGCTGTCTTTGTCAAAATTATGAGGATTTGTTTGTGATAGTTGCTGATGATGGTTCTACTGATAATACTATAGATAAGATGAACGAAGCGGCAAAAGGCTATAATAATTTTAAAGTTATTCCTCTTCCACATGGAGAGAGAGGAATAGCAAGGTTTAAGGCAATAGAAATGGCAAAGGAATTAAATTCAGATTACATTTACATAATTGATTCAGATATGATTCTTAAAGATAATCTTATAAAAGATTGTATTGATTTCTTTGATAAAAATGAAAAGGTTGGAGGGCTTATTGTTCCAGAAATTTCGTTTTCCGATTATACTAATTTTTATTCAAAGGTTAAAGTTTTTGAGAGAAATATTATAAATAATGCAGGTGAGGATATTGGAAGTAATTCTGTTGAAGCAGCAAGATTTTGGAGAATAAAGGAATATGATTCAACAGGAGGAATTAATATAAATCAAATTTCTTTCGAGGAAACACAGCCTACCATAAGGTATATTGAAAATGGAGGAATAATAAAGCGAGCAATATTTACGCAAATTCACCATAATGAGAAAAAAGCAACATTGAAAGGAATTGTTCAGAAAAAGAAATATTATTTTAGTGTCATGAATAAGACAATTGAGAGTGAAGAAGGCGGCTTGAAGAAGACACTTTCAAGGTGGTATTTTTTTAGACCTGTATTGTATAGAAAAGAAAATCTTAAGAAATATATAAAAAGTCCATTGTTAACCCTAGGGATGATTTATATGTATGTAATCTTATCCTTTATAGGAGTTATAGAAATAATTAAATCAAAAGTAATAAAGAAATAATCTGTAATTTACAGATTATTTCTTTATGTAGATATATGAATCATTATTAATTTTATGTTTATTATAAAGAATAAGTTCTTTTTCAGCTATTTCTTCATTTATTACTAATTCGGTAATTGTATCTGATTTTAATACAAGCTTATCATCGACAGTTATAAAAAATTCTTTGTTATAACTGCTCATTATATCTTTAATGTTTTCTTCAGTAAAGGAAAATCCTGAAATTGGTTTATAATAAGTGCCATATCTTTTTATGTAATCTGAATATTGTATTGCATCACGTATAATCATTTTTCCGTTATCAGTTACTTTCCAAGGTTTTGTAATATATCTAAAGATATCTCCTTTATTAATGGCTTCGACGATAAATGGAACTTGAGCATAACCAGAAAGTACAACTCTAACAATACTTGGATATTTTAATTTTAGAATTTCAAGAAATTGAAGACCGCCTATATCAGGCATTAACATATCTGTTACGATAACATCAATAGATTCTTTTTCTAGGATATCTAAAGCTTCTTTTGGACCATTTGCAAAAAACTTTGTATAATCTTCATTTTTTAATATTCGCTCGATTAATATTAATATATCTTTTTGATCATCAACAAAAAGTACTGCATGCTTGTTGCTCATAGTTTATTCCTCCACGTAAATAATTTCAATATTATCAAAATGTTGTTGTAACTCTATTACTAGTTTTTCAATCTCTTCTAAAGATTTGTTCATGGAAGCTAACTCTATTTCTTTTGCTAAGAGAGAGAGATGATCAAAGCCATATCCTCCAGCAGTCCCTTTTAAGCTATGGCTTAAAAATTTAATATCTTCAAAGTTAGAATTAGTAACAGCTTCCTTTAAGGAATTAATTTCAGCGGCTCTATTTTTTAGAAAGTTAGGGATTAAATCTTCAAGTTCAATGTTAACATGTACAATATTAGTATCCATTTTTCAAAACACCTTTCATAAGACATTGGTTATTGTTTCAAGCAGCATAGCTTTTTTTACTGGTTTCGTTAAGGTAAAATTACAACCGGCTTCTATGGCTTTGTCAAGATCTTCTTTAAAGGAAAATGCTGTTAAAGCAATAATTGTAGTTGGTGGCAGGTTATTTTGCTTTTCATAATCTCTTATAAGACTAGTTGAAGTATAACCATCCATTATAGGCATTTGTATATCCATAAGTATAAGGTCATAAGTTGCTAATTTGAATTTTTCATAGGCCTCTTTTCCGTTTTCTGCATCATCAATACTATAAGGAGTTTTTTTCAAATAAGAATGAAACAAAAATCTGTTATCTTCAGAATCTTCGACTATTAATATTTTTTTGGTTTCATTGCTACTACTTGAGTTTACCTTAGGCATTATTTCAAAGGGGCAAATAAAGTTCACAGTAGTTCCAGTATCAGAAGAGCTTTTAATGTCAATTGTACCATTAACCAGAGCAACTAATTTTTTTGCAAGAGCAACATTAAAAAGTGTAAGGCGATGTTTGTCATATGCAAAGTTGCTTAATCTTGAACCGAAATCTAAAATGTTTAATAGTTCACTTTTTGGTATGCCTAAGCCAGTATCGCTTAGTGTAAAACTAATATAGATTTTGTTGTTTTCTTCGATACTTTTAAGGTCTATATTAAAAGCTATTTCACCACTGTCAGTAAATTTAAGACAATTATCTAATAATGAAGATAAGATTTTTTTTAATTTTGCACTATCTCCAATTAAAGCAGGCGGGATTTTTTCATCATAATTATAATTAAAGGACAAACCCTTACCTAGTATTTTATTTTTATAATCATCGACTAATGAATTTACCAAGTCGGTAATGTTAAATAAACTATTGTTTGAACCATCATTGCCAGAGTCAAGCTCTGATAAACTGAGCATGCTTTCTATTAAGTCCAATAACTGTTTAGAATTGCTTTCTAGTGTGTCTAAATATTTTTTGTCCATATCAGAGGAATCTGTTTTTGTTAAAAGATCAACGATTCCTATTATACAGTTTAAAGGAGTTTTCATTTCGTGACTTATGTTTGATAGAAAACAAGATTCAGTTTTTAAAGCTTTTTCTTTTTGAATTTTTAATGATATTTCTTTTGTTATATCGTCAAAATAAAATAAAAAATATAATAGAGAATTATTTGTGTCATAAATAGGATGAAAACTAAGTGAAATGTAAGTATTAATCATATCTTTTTTATAATTTAAAAGTTTGTTTTTTATTATTTCTTTATTAATAATTAAATCATATAGAGTCTTTTTAGTTGAAGCATCTAAATTATTTAAAATTATATCGAATAAATTATTTTGTAGAAGTTCTTCTTTTGAGTACTTTGTAATATTTAAAAAAGAAGTATTAGCATAAATAATAGGGTAACCATCCTTGTTAGGATCTGCGACTAAGATACCCGAATTAGTAGTATTAAGTATGCTAGACATTAATAATTGATTGTTTTCAATGAAATTATTGTCCATAAATCACCTCAGTTAATATCATTTTTATCTAAAGAAATATTTTTATTTACAGTAAGAAGTTTTAGTATTATTTTTAAAAAGGCTATTGAATCCTTCACTATATTTACATGGGAACCTTCTTGATCGATACATTTGACTGGCAACTGTAAAGCTCGAAAGTTAAGTTTTTTTGCTATATACATCATTTCAAGGTCAATAGCTAGTCCAGTATTATCATGTAAATATGGAAGAAGCATTTTTGAACAATTAGCATTTATGCCTTTTAAGCCTGTTTGCGAATCATAAATACCTTTAGGTAAGAGTGGTTTTGTAAGAAGTCTTTTAAAGAATGATATTAATCGTCTTAAAATTGAACGATTGGTTGCAGAAAAATCTTTTGTTCCAACAACAATATCATAATACCCTATATTTAGGATGTTTATCATTTTTGCAATATCGCCTATTTCAAAAGAGTCATCAGCATCTACGAAAATCATTACACTAGCATTTATTGAGCGAAGTCCTTCAAGGTATGTACCGGCTTTTCTTGTATTTTGCTCAAGTTCGTAAGTATTCAGTTGAAAATAGTTCGAAATTGTTGTAGTTTCTTCATGTTCAACTTCCAGTAACTTATCAATAAGCTTTTGTGTATTATCTTTGCTCCCATCGTTTACAAAATAAATTGTTGCATTTGTGAAACTTTCGTCTAAAAGAAATTTTAATTTTTGAATGAAGTTATATACTTTTTCAAAGCGAGATTCTTCATTGTATACAGGTATAATAATTGCAATGTCAGATATCTTGCTGGGGAATTCAGGATGCAATAAATCCTGAACATTTATTAAAATTTCATCAGGATAAGTTCTTCGCCAGCGCAATATTTTTGTTTTTCCATAGCCCTTTATTTTTGTTAAAATTAAATGTTCTGCAGGTGAAAGAAAGTTATTTATAAGTAATACATTTGAGGATGGATTTATATTCCGTAATCTATTTGTAATTTCAATTCCATCTGAAACTTTTTCTACATCAATAATTACAACTGGTTCAGTTATTTCGGTAATAGAATCTATGGAATTAGAATTTATTATATTAAGTTCATAAAAAGTAATTATGGATTCATAGGGGATAGCTTTTTTGAAATCAGTTATAATTAAAATTTTTTCCATTTTTGATGCTCCTTTTTGTTTCATATCATAGAATGGTATGAAAAATATGCGTTAAAAATTTATTGGATATCACATATTGTAAAAATATGTGATATATACTATATACTATATCATATATTGTAAAATTATGATATATTTATATTATGATGTATAATATAAATTAGATGGTAAATAACCTATATGTAACATAATGATTAAGGGGTTGGGGATATGAAGAATACAGCAATTATAATGGCAGGTGGCAAAGGTGAAAGATTTTGGCCTAGAAGTAGAAAAAACATGCCAAAGCAATTTTTGAGTTTAACAGAGGATGGAAAAACTCTTATTCAGCTTACTGTAGAAAGATTGAAAAGCTTGGTTGATATTGAAGATACTTTTATAGTTACAAATAAGGATTATAAGGAATTAGTTTTGAGTCAAATACCTAATATTCCAGAAGAAAATATATTGTTAGAGCCAGTTGCAAGAAATACTGCTCCATGCGTAGGCTTAGCTGCAATGCATGTTAAGAAAAAGTATGGTGATGCCACTATGATAGTTCTTCCATCAGATCATTTAATAAAATACAATGAATTTTACATAGATACTTTAAAAGTTGCTATAGATGTAGCAGAAGAAGAAAATAATCTTATAACAATAGGAATAATGCCTTCATATCCTGAAACAGGTTATGGATATATAAATTTTGAAAGAAATTTTGATAATTCAAGAGGAAATAATGTATATAAAGTAAATAGTTTTGTCGAAAAACCAGATTTGAATACAGCTAAAGAGTACTTAGCTTCAGGAAGATATTTGTGGAATAGTGGAATGTTTGTTTGGAAAGCTTCAAGCATATTATTAAATATTAGAGAATTACTTCCTGACATGTATAATGGACTAGAAAGGATATATGAAACTATAGATGAAAGCAATTCAGAAATTGTTTTAAAAGAAGCGTTTGAAAATATGAAATCTGAATCTATTGATTATGGAATTATGGAAAGAGCCAATGATATATATACTATTCCAGGGAGCTTTGGATGGGATGATGTTGGAAGCTGGCTTGCTCTTGAAAGGATAAATAAAACTAATGATGATGGGAATGTTGTAAAAGGAAATGTAATAACTATTGATACTAAAAAATCAATTATACAAGCACAAGATAAATTGATAGCAACAGTTGGAATAAAAGATGTGATAATTATTGATACTGAAGATGTATTACTTATTGCCAATAAAGAAGATACTCAAAATATTAAGAAAATAATTGAAAATTTAAAAATTTGTAATAGAGATTGCTATTTATAAATAGTATTCTTTATATAGATATCCAAAGTGAGAATTAGACTTATGCAGCAATTACCGAAATAAGATACATTTATCTTCCACAGGACTAGTGAAATTTTCACTGGAAGGTTCTAAATGGCGGCTTGTCGTAATTTCAGCGTGTTCCAGATGTAAAATCTGGACAAGCTTAAAATGAAACAAGCCATAGAGGGAACTCGACTCACGTTCGTTCTCTGCTTAAGAACCATCATCAGCTCAATTTCACATGCCTGCTTCCAGAAAAATGTATCTGATTTCTAGTGTAGTGTTACGATTATAATTTATCAATAATGCATATATATTACATTTATAAGTTTAAGTATTAATTTGGATATCTATATCAAAAACCAAATACTTATTATTTCTAAATTATTGTTATGTATAAGTTCTGATTAAAATTTCACAGCTCTCATCAAGAAATCCTGAAAAGATTTCGTAACTAACGACAATTTATAATTGAACATTGATAATTGAAATATATATATTAAGAGGTTTTATATGAGAAAGAAAAGAAGATTGCTAAATCTAAGAAGAATTGTTTTTTTAGCAGTTGTAATAGTTATTTTGTTACCCTTAATTTCAATTAATACATTTTTTATAATTCAATCTAAAAATTATCTTAATCAGTATGGAACTAAAGAAATTGAAGGTGTTAGAAACGAGAAAATACAGAACATTAAGCAATTTTATGAATTTATGAAGCTGGATATAAATAGCTTCTCAAATATTCAGGCAATGAATTATTTTGAACAAGACAATTCTAATAAGTTCATTGACATGAGCATTTTGAAGAATGTTAAATATTTGGGAAATGTATATATATTAGATCGAAATTTTAATCCAGTATATACATATAGAACAGAGGAATTTAACGAAAACTTAAACCAAGTAATTAAGCAGGCAAAATTTACAAAGCAATATTATATAAGTGATTTCTATGTTAAAGATGGAAAAGGATATCAATTTATTTTTAATAAAGTTATTAAAAACGGAGAAGTGATCGGCTTTGCTGCATTTGAATTTAATAAGGTTTTTTTCGATGAGCTTTTAAACAATAATAATGATGTTAATATTGATATTTATAATGGAAATTTTACAATTGTGGCATCAACCTTTGCTAATAGTGCAAATAGTATGAAAATAGATCAGTATACAAAAAAAATGCTAAACGGTGACACAAATACTGAAGTATCAGATGGTACAAGATTATCCTACAGCTTTATTGACTTAGGAGATAATTCTTTATATATTATTGCATCGAAAAGTGAGAAGTTGATTTTTAGTCCAATAAATAATTCTTTTATTTATTTGTTTATTTTCTTCATGTTGTCATTAGCATTTACAGTGGTGATTGCAGTTAGAGTTATATATTATATAGAGAAGAATATTAAAGCTACGCTTTTGGATAAGATTACACCAGAACTTAATGGGATTTTCGGTGAGGTTATGCCTGAAATGGAGGAAACCCTTGAACTGATTAATAATTCTGTAGAGAAGCTAGATGAATTAAAAGAGATAAAATCTAAGTTGTTGAAAGATTACAATGAAATAAAAAATAAAGAGGATAAGATAGATGAGGAAATTAGGAATATGTAAGAAACTTAGTAAGTATATCTATATATATCGTTATGATATTTTTTCAATAAATATTATGATTCTAATTATTTTGTGTATGTTAGCTCCTATTTATAAGCAAGGTCAGATTGTTTTTAGTGATATGGCTTTTGGCTTCACATCTGAAAGATATATGAATGAAATATTTGGCATTTGGAATGAGCGTTGGAGTACATCAACGCTTTTGAATGTTCCTAGATTAGCTTATATTTATCCTCTTTATCTATTATCAAAAATATGTAATTACGATGGACCTATATTTGTAAAAAGTTTTATTACAGTATTGATGTTAACCTCGGCAATATCAATGTATTTATTTTCTAAAAGAATTGTAAGTATCTATTTTTCAAAAAAATTTGATTTTCTTAAAGTATTTGCATTAATAACAGGATCAATTTTCTATGCGGTTAATCCATGGGCAGTAATTAGGATACAGCATATATATCTTCTTTGTGGATATAGTCTAATTCCGGTGGTATTAATGTTTTTCTTTAATACCTTTGATCCTAAATTTCAAGAACAATTAATACCAGGGTATTACATTTATTCAAGAAAGTTGTATCGTAGAAATGTAGTTGACATATTTTTCTTGAGCATTGTTTTTACAATAAGTGCAGGGGCTATTCATTATTTTTTCTATGATATCATTTTTATGGGTATTATTGGAGTACTAATTATAGGAAAAGCTATGATTAAGGCGGGATTAAAAAATAAAAATAGAATATATAGTATTTTAATAAATACTATAAAAAAGATAATTTTATTTGGTTGTATATTTGGTTGTTTTAGTGCCTACTGGTTATCTGCATATTTTGGTAGTATTTTATTTAAAGCTCAAGCTTCACAGCACAATATTAATGTTGTAGATACTCTTTCTCTGTTTAGTAGAAATAGTTCGATTAAAAATGTTGTTTATTTTATTTCTTATTGGTGGCCAATGTTCGACTTATCGAGTTTATCCATTTCTTTTTATTTAGGTGGAGCAGTAATTATTCTTTTTGTGTTTTATGCAATGTTTTTTAGAGGCTATAAATATAATATAATTGGTTTTTTTGCTTTGTGTACAGCGTTTTTTATGATATTTTCCACTGGAGTTAACTTGGACTTTTTCTCTGATACCTTTATTTTTATTGTTTCAAAAACTCCTATTATAGGATCTATGTTTCGAGATCCAAATAAATTTGTGGGGTTGATGGCAGTAGGCTTTAGTGTATTATTGACCTTTGGAATTCAAAGCTTTTTTGTTAGGTTTCAAAATAAGTCCTATGGATATTTTGCGAAAATATCAGTTATCGTTCTTGTAATTGTTTCTTTTTGTTTATATCTAGCACCTTTTTATATTCATTATATTAATGGTTTTTATACACCTATTAATATACCTTCAGATTATCTTGAAGTTCAAAATCACTTCAAAGATAAAGAAAAATTTGATAGTAAAGTGCTCTATATTCCAACTGCAGATAATATGATTCAAAGCTATAACGGGGTAGCGACACCTTTTTGGAATAAAAATAATGATGCGGGTGGAGTTGAAAAGGCTACTGGTGATATTCAAGTATATTCTTCGCAGAAGAATACGATTTTTCAACATGAAGGTAATAGCTTAAGCATTAACTATTACATGAATTTTCTTCAAAGTATGCTGGATAAGGGAATGACTCAAAATATGGGGAAGCTTACATCGGCATTTGGAGTAAATGAATTAGCGTATCATAATGAATATAATGGACAAGAAGTAAGGCAGAAATTTAATCTTGAGATGTTAAAAAATCAGAAAGGTTTAGAGAAGACCTATGAGAATGGAATATTTAGTTTATATGATGTAAAAGATAATATACCGTATTTATACAATGTGCCTAAAAAAATAATGACACCTTATGGTTATAGTAGATTAGAGAGTTATTCCAATGTACCAAATTTTAATTTTAAAAATTATGGAGTTATCTTTTCTTCTCTTGAGGGGAAGAGTTATATTGGAGCAATGAATGAAGGAGATTATATTGAAGTTAATAAGTATAATGATTTATTACTTTCAAATCTTCCAAAAGAAAATTATGTTTATCCTTTTGATGTTATTAATGATGGGGATGCCTTTTTGAAATGGAGTAAAACTTTAGTTAGTAATAATGATTGGAATTGGTATTTATCTTCACAAGGTTTGAAAAACTTTCCTTATGATTTTGATTTTGATTCAGGAGTGGCACTTACATATGCTACAAGTAGATTAGATGTACCACCTACTAAAATTGATAGCGTAAAGGGGTCACTTGTTGCAGATTTTGATTCTATGCTTAGAACAGAAAAATTTTTTGTACCAGATAATCCTCAAATATTTAATGTCGGTTCTAATCCAATAACAAACAACAATTCAGTACCAGTTTTACAAGGGGAAATTATGAAGGGTGACCCTCAAAATATTTGGCAGGTTGCTAAATCGGGATTACTTGATGCTAAAGCAAATAATCCATATAAATTTAATATTGTAGTTTCTGGAAGAGGAACAAATAAGATGCATATAAAAGTAAGGTTCTTTGACAGGCAAATGAATGATTTGGGCACAAATTATGTAGTAGCACCAAATGAGGATGTTAATTTTGATGCAGTTAATTTTAAAGGTGACTTTGTTTCTCCAAGTGGAAGTGCATATATGAGAATGGAACTTTTGAGTTATCAAAAACCTGAGCAAAAGAATTATTGGTGGATTCATGAGATAAATATCTATGATTTAGGAGAGTATAAAAAACCAAATAAGTTTACAATGACTAAAAAGTTTGACTATAAGCAAAAGGCAAAAGTCTATATGAGGACATTAGTTTCTGCTAAAGGAGGAGAACTTGGCGTTGAAATAAATGGGAAGGAAGTAGATGTAAATACGAAGGATAATTCATTAACACAATTTAAATGGATTGAACTTGGAGAGTATGAATTCAATTCTGGAAATAATGAAATTTCAGTTGAAAATAAGGAAGGTTTCAATGCTGTAAATGTTCTTGCAGTAATTCCTAATGATGATTATGATAATATATCCTTCCCAGTAAATGCTGCAATAAAGAGGAGCAATATATTTGCAGTATTAGAAGCTGAAAATGATTTTAATTATTCAGGAAATATTCAAAGTGAACGAACATATCCTAAACTAAGTATGGGGAAGGGAATAAGTTCTCAAAATGGTGTATTGGAAAGAGATATTGATATTGTTAAGGATAGTAAGTATTCTTTTTCCTTAAAGATAAATGGAGTTAGTAAAAACAATGGAAAGCTGAATATTAAACTCTTAGATGAAGATAATAATGCAGTGCTTGATAAGGATATATTAACCTCAGAATTGGCTTCCAATGGAAATAAAAAGGATATGGTGGTTGACAAAGAACCATTAAATGAGACGTTTCCGCAAACTATAAAGTATTTGGACAGCATTATTAACAATTATAATACAATAACACTTCATGATGTTTCTCTTTCAGAAGGAAAATATAAAATGAAAATCACCTTTGATAGTAATGTACCTTCTGCAAGTACAATAGCAGATATTCATAAATTTCAGCCTGATGAAATAAAAGTGGTAGATAATATTGAGGATATGTATGATGAAGGTGGAGGCGGAGATGACGTTTTAAGTGATAATATGATGAAGGATAGAATAGATGGAGACACCTTGCATCTGGATTTTGATAAAACTAATTCTACTAACTGGTATAATTATGCTTCAAGGAAAGCTGCTGTAGTACCAGAAGAAGAATACTTAGTTACTTTTAACGCTATTTCTGAAAATATAAGAAAGAGGCATATGAAGGTTACGTTTCTTGATGAAAATAACCAATATATAAGTGCAACCTACATAAATGATGTTGAAGAAAAAGAAAAGACTAAGTGGAATAACTATCAACAAGTAGTAAAAGCACCAGCAGGGGCAAAATATATGCAATTCAATATTCTATGTCTTGGGAATAAAACAGAAAAAGGATATATTGAAATGAATAACTATAGTATTCTTCCATATAAAGAGCTTATTACACTTGATAATGTTATGTATTTTGAAGGGGATAATATTGATAATTTCTTTGAGGGTAATTTAGAAGGTCATAAAGTAGAGTATAACCGTGTTGATACAATGAAAAGAAATTTTGAAATAAGTAATCCTTCTAGGGATAAAGTACTCTTAAATTACTCTGAGTCACCAAATCCTTTATGGGAGATTTCTCTTGGAAGCTTTAAAGATAGAGGCGTACTAAAACTCAATGGGGTAACTACAGGGATTATAACTGATGAGGATGGAAAAGGTACTATAGAAGTAGTTATTAGAAAATTATATTATTTCAGCTTTATTTTTATTTTTGTAGGGATAGGATTGTGTTATATTGCATTTAAAAAATGCAAAAAGTAGAATTTTATATATAGATATCCAAACCAAGAATTAGACTTACGCAACAATTACCGAAATATGATACAGTTATCTTCCGCAGTACTAGTGAAATTTTCGCTGGAAGGTTCTAAGTGGAAGGTTGCACCCATTTCTGCATGTTCCTAAAGTAAATTTATGACAAGCAGAAAGTGGAACAACCTTCCACTAATAACCATCATCAGCTCAATTTCACATGCCTGCTCCAGAAAAAAATGTATCATATTTCTAGTGTAGTGTTACGCTTATAATTTCTGAATAATGCATACATATTCCATTTATAAGTTAAACTCTTAAATTGGATATCTATAAGTTAAAACCTTTATGCTGTTATTTTGTAAAAAAATATCGGGGCGGTTATAGTGAGTTTCACATATATACAGGTTTAAACATATAATGAACTAGTATCATTACTTGGAGTTGAAAATGCGTGATATACGGGCTTATTTTAGCTGGAGGTAAAGGCAGTAGATTATATCCTCTATCAAGAGCCGGAGAGCCGAAACAATTTTTGAAGCTTATTAACGACAAAAGTTTTTTAGTTAATACTGTTGATAGGGTAATCCCATTAATAGATAAAGATAATATTTATGTTGTGACAAATTCAGAGTATAAAGAAAAAGTAAAAAATGAACTTGCAGGTATTAAAGAAGAAAATATATTTGTGGAACCTGCTAATAAAGAAACTGCGTTGTAGATGATAAAGGTCTTTTTTGAAAATTGGGATGGATAGTGTTTAATCAATATATAGATTCTTATATAGGATGTATTATTTTATCTTTAACTAGTAAATTAGATGATTTATACTACAAATGTACTTGAAGGGTTTAATTTGGCTTATTTTCTTAAATTAACTTGATGACCTTGTGTGATAGTCCTCCTGCATACTCTGACTTTTTAGCTCTATGTCAAGAGCAGGTGAGGGTTCTCACCTGTCTTGATAATAGAGTTATATTTTAGACTAAAGTCTTTCTTTTAAATATTTACCAGTTATAGATTTTGGATTGTCTTCTAAATCTTTAGGAGAACCTTTTGCAATGACAGTTCCACCATTGACTCCACCATCAGGACCTAATTCTACAATCCAGTCGCAGGATTTTAAGACATCAATATTATGCTCGATGATCAAAACGGAATTACCATTTTCTATGAGTTTGTTTAACAATTTAATGAGTTGAGCAGTATCATACATGCTAAGACCAGTTGTTGGCTCATCCATTACATACAAGATATTGCCTTTACGTTTTTTACCTATTTCCTTGGCAAGCTTTAGTCTTTGCGCTTCTCCACCACTTAAAGTTGAAGTAGGTTGCCCAAGTTTAATATATCCCATACCAATGTCTTTCATAATTGTAAGAGTATGAACGATTGGTTTGTTATCTTCAAATAAGCTTACTGCTTCTGATATTTGCATATCTAAAATTTCTGAAATATTTTTCCCTTTGTACGTCACTTGTAAAGCTTCAGGGTTATATCGCTTACCTTTACAGGTATTACAAGTTGTATACATTTGTATATTGCTACCTGGAAAAACTGATTTTCTACCACTACCGCTACAATCAGGACAAGCGCCATCTGAATTGAAAGAGAAGTGTCCTGCAGTAAGACCAAGCTCTATTGATTTCTCTTGTGATGCAAAGAGATTTCGTATCTTATCCCAGATTTTTATAAATGTAACAGGGCTAGAATTTATATTTCTGCCGATTGGAGCCTGAGAGACCTCAGCAAACCCAGAAATACTTTCGGCACCTAGAATAGTTTCTGCAATGGTTTCAACTAATGCGGAATCTTCATCACTTTCATCGCAATCAAGTATGTTTTTAGAATAATTTCTGAAATAGTCTTTTAACATAGGCACTAATGTATCTGAAATGAGAGAACTTTTCCCACTTCCGGATACTCCAGCGATACCAACAAGAACTCCAAGAGGGAATGATACGGAAACATCCTTCAAATTATTTGTTTTCGCATGTTTGATAGAAATCCAGGAGGTTGTTTTATCATTTTGAAGATTAGGTTTTAGGTTACGTTTCATAATCTTTTGTGTATCAGATAGATATTGCCCTGTCAAAGATTTATCGCATTGGAGTAATCCTGCATAATCACCTTCATAAATCACTTCTCCGCCAGCAATACCAGCCTTAGGACCAATATCCACTATGTGTTCTGCAACCTGAATTATTTTCCTATCATGCTCTACAATTATTACGGTGTTTCCTAAATCCTTAAGTCTCTTAATTGATTTTAATAATTCTTCTTTTTCTAATTCATGAAGGCCAGTGGTTGGTTCATCAAGAACGTATATAAGTGAATCCATGTTAGATTCAAGGTGTGCATTTAGGAAAATTCTTTGAATTTCTCCTCCACTTAATGTTGACATTTCTCTATACATTGTTAAATGACCTAAACGAGAATCAATTAAGGAAGACAATTTATTTATGATATCCTGAGCAAGGGTTTTGCCAAGCTGAGTGAACTCAATTTCTTGCAAAGTTTGTACTAGAAAATCCCTTGTTTGTTCAAGTGTCATTTTTCCAAGTTCTCCGAAGTGTTTTCCGTTAATTAATACACTTCTTGCTTCTTCGCCAATACGGTAGCCGTTACATGCACTACAAGAAATGGGGCGATATAAATCACCTATAAACTCCCCTTTTTTCTTTCGGGCTTCTAAAATTCGGGATAAACAATAACTTTTATTATTTGCACCACTATTACTTGTGTAATGTCCATTTTTAATCTCATTCTTTATTTCGTCAGGAACTTTATAATATGGAAGGTCCATGTATTTATGTAAATTACGGTCCAACACGCGTTCAATGCCACTAGTAGTACCTGCATTTCTAAACACTTGACGAACGGTTATGCTTTTATTTGATACCAGTTTGTTCATATTCACTTTACTATAGGAACCTTTACCAAAGCATTTCTTACACATTCCATTTGGACTATTATATGAAAAATAACTTACATCTAGACTATGCCCTTTGTAATCACAAGAACTGCATTGTAGATTTTTGCCTAGCGGAGTTCCACAATTAGGACATATTAGGGTTCCTTCACTATGATAGAGCATTGCTAACTGACTAAGTAGTCGAGTTCGTGAGCCAACAGTGGAACGAGGATTACTTTGACGCACAAGGCTTTGTCTTACAGAAATAGTAGGACTGACTCCAGTGATACTGTCAAATTTTTTATCATCTTCTAAACCTGGAAAGATGCCAAGCGACTGAAGATATTGTTTTCGTCCCTCTTCAAATATAATATCAAACATTAAACTAGATTTTCCTGAACCGCTCACACCAGTTGCCACAGTTATTTTGTTTTTAGGAATGCTAATATCAAATCCTTTTAAATTATGAATCCTAGCCCCTTTAATCATTATATTATTCATTTTTATGCCTCCTAGATATAAAAATATATTTCTAGACAAAATAACCACCATGTATAATTGTACGATTATACAATGTCATTATAAGTTTAGTAAGAAAAAGTATTTGGATACCTCATCTAGTTATCTATAAAACAGACTTAAAGGATAAGTTTTTCAATTGCTTGTGAAGCCAAACGAAAGCAAATGGAGTAGATAATACATTACCAGCTACAACACAAATGAATATACTGTAAATATTTCCATGGAAAACGTATTGAGTTAAAAATGCACATCCTAAAGTTATAACGACTCTACTGTAAAGAACGATAACTCCAGGTAGTGGCTTTCCTATTGCTTGGAAGAAAGCAGCCACAACCCAGTTAATGGCTACAAAACATGTAGATAATGCCGTAATTAAAACCTGTTTGTTTGCTAGGTCAATTACATCACTAATATCTGTGAAAATAGAGAAAATCCAATATGATGAAAGCATATAGAGGAGTGCTAAAGCAAAGCATAATCCAAAAACAAACTTTATATTAGTATTCATTGCCTTTTTGATTCGCTCAATATTATTATGACCAAAGTTTTGGGAAATCAATACGATAGTAGCACTTGAAATGGCAATAATAGGGATGAAGAGAATCTGATCGATTCTTCCAACTAGTGTCCATGAATTCATAATATCTTGAGAGTAGTAAACTGTGATGATTTTATTGTAAACACCTGAAATTATATACATTGATACAGTCATTAAAAGTTGTGGTAGCCCAATACTTAAAATTTGACTCATGATAGATTTATCTGCAAATGAAAAACTAAATTTAATAGGAATCACAGATTTACCTTTTAACGTATAAACAAAAACATATACAAAAGAGAAGAATAATGAAATTGAAGTTCCTAAACCAGCACCAAAAACACCTAATTTAAAAACAAACATAAGCAAAGGGTCTAATACGAAATTTAATATAGTCATAATCATGAAACCTTTTGTAGTTACAGAGGCTAAACCCTGCCCGACGAGAACGCCACCGATGATTTGTGATAAAATCATAAAGATGATTCCAGGTGCAATTCCATATAAATATTCAAGAGCGTAATTCGCTGCTTCCGAACTTAATGCGGAACCAGAAAGTAAATTTATAATCTCTGGGCCACAAGCATAACATAGTATTGTTACAGGTACACTAATTATTAGGCCGAGAATGAGACCGTTAGCTCCAAGGCATTTACATTTATCAAGTTTTCCTTCACCTATAAGCCTTCCTGTAGTTGCACTTAATCCGGTAGCAAGTCCAGCGGCAATCGCCTCAAAGGACAATTCCAAAGGATACAATAAACCTGTTCCAGAAAGTGGTGCGGACGAATGTGGATTGACAAGCGAGATAAAGTATGTATCTCCTAATAGATAAACGTAGTTAACAAAATAACTAATCATGATTGGGAACGCGAAAAACAATAGCGTAGAAATTATAGGGGCTTCAAACATACGCTCTGCCATAGAAATATTTTTTTGAGTTTTCATAAATTTTCTCCTTTTTCCAATAATTTTATTATTACGATAACGCCATGATAGCATAATGAATTTTAATTGACAATCCCCAATATAAAATGGCATTCTGGAGTGTTCTGAGACAATTAGCTATGCAAAATCTATGATTTTCTCCTGATTTCTTAAATTTCCTATTTGTTTAAATTATTTAATAATTTATAATCTCATGTAAATAATGGTATTTATATACAGCGATAGGAAGGGGTGATATCTCAATGCTAGTTCTTCTGACGGTTAAATCCTCCATTTTCTTCCCACTAAAGTTATTTTCACTGAATATATTTAAGACTCTTTCTGATGCATAAAGACTGTCTGTCAGCAGAATGATCGGCAATCTCTGAAATTTATTTTTCAAAGCTAATAAAAGGATTTTATGCGGTTTTTGTTGCAAAGCTTGAATTCATATATTGGGCGGAACCAGTTCAGTGAGTCATTTAGTTATAAAAATTTACAATTTTAACTATAAATTCATTGTAATACCTTTATTAAAAAAAAGGGAAGAAAAAGTTGAAAATGTAAAAATATGTGTTAAAATTTAAATATAAATAACATATAAGTGAGTATTATCCAGATATTTAAAATGGTTATGTAATAAATTTCGTATAATTTGATATATTCGGTATTGAAGTACGCTACATGGAAAGAGATTAAAAGTTTCTTCCCACATATATGCAATATGTATTAGAAGCTCATATATTTTAA
The DNA here is from genome assembly GCF_000340885.1 of Clostridium saccharoperbutylacetonicum N1-4(HMT). Lineage (NCBI taxonomy): Bacteria > Bacillati > Bacillota > Clostridia > Eubacteriales > Clostridiaceae > Clostridium > Clostridium saccharoperbutylacetonicum. The sequence goes on from NC_020291.1 coordinate 402,362, forward strand.
TTTATTCCCATATTTTTTATCAGGCTAATAACAAGGAATGATGCCGTCACGCTTGTGAACGGGGTAGGTATTTTTCAAATGAAGTTAAGTATAAGAAATGTCTAAATTCTTAAAGTAATCTATGATGTTTTAGGTTAATTGGGCAATCGCATTAGGATAATATTTGCGAAGGTTAGTAATAAGAAAGTTTCAAAGAATTATAAAGTGTTTTTGAAAATAAGGTTGATATTTTAATAAAAAAGGAAATTTTAAGAGCAGATATGCAGCAAAAGGTAAAATATTAAGAAAGGAATATGATATATAAGATTTAGTATCATAAAAAGAATATGAAAAGAAAAAAGGAAAATAAATTATATCTATCATGTATTCTTGATAAATGTATTAAGTATAGTGATAGAGTATTTTTGGTTTTTGAAGATGAAAAATTAGTTCCATGTAGAGTTAATGGAAAAATACTTAATAAAAGAATTGAAAGTTTTGCATTTGAATTGAAACATGAGTTAAGAGCACATGATTTGGCCCTTATCGTTTTACCACAAGGATTAGATTATATCTATTCAATATTGGGGTGTTGGTATAATAACATAACGGCAATTCCAACACCAATTGTTGATATTGCCTTGAAGGCGGAAGATATTTTAAAACTCATTACATATGCGGAAGATTCATCATCTCGAACTATCATTACGAATACAGCTATGTTAGAAACATTAAAAGAGGTAGAAGAGTTTAAAGATTTCAATTTTATTAATGCTGATTTAATAGAACGTGATGTTGAGAGAAAAATTACACTACAGCAAATGAAAAAAGAGGACTTGGCATTACTTATGTATACCTCTGGTTCAACTTCAAAACCAAAAGGAGTTATGCTTACGCATGAAGATATTTTAAATCAAGCATCTGCAGATCAATGGCGTATCGACAGTAATACACGAATGGTTACTTGGACACCACAGTTCCATGCATTTGGATTGTACAATAATATTCTTGTGCCTATGTTACATGGAGCATTAAGTGTTATTTTGCCACCAGCAACTTTTATTAAAAGACCAAGTCTTTTCTTAAAACTTATAGGAAAATATAAAGGTACACATATCGCAATGCCAAATTTTGCATTTGATTATTGTTATAACAATGTGGATCTAGATGATATTCCAACAAATTGTTTAGAAACACTTAGGGCAATTATTTCAGCAGGAGAACCAATTAGAAAAGAAAGCTACGATAAATTTTGGGAGAAATTTTCAAAATGCGGGCTTAGTTGGAATGCGTTATGTCCGTTATTAGGGTTATCTGAATTTTGCCCAGTTTGTAGTATAAAAGTGGATGAAGAGCCAAGATTTTTATCATTGGATCTTGCTCAATTGGAAAATGGAATTGTGCAAATAAATAATGATTCGGAAAACGGAAAAAACATTACAAGTTGTGGTTCTGTGGAGAAATCACTGAAAATAAGGATCGTCGACACAAAAACAATGAAAGAATGTGAACCAGATAATATAGGTGAAGTATGGATAAAATCTAATTGTAAAGGTAGCGGTTATTTAAATAATGAAGAAGCTACAAAGGAAATCTTTGGTGCCGCATTGGAAGACAACAAGAGTGAGACTTTTTTTAGAACTGGTGATAATGGTTTTGTATATGACAATCATTTGTATATAGTTGGGAGAAGTAAAGAAGTGATTATTATTAACGGAAAGAAGTATCATCAAATAGATTTGGAGTGGACGATAAAGAATAGTATTCCTGAATTAATTTTGCCTGTCAGTGCTTTTTCATGTGATGTAAATAATGCGGAGAGAGTAATTGTAATTCAAGAGATTGAGAAGAATACGACTACGGAGACATGTAAAGAAATTGTGCGCAATATTATAACCTGTATTTCTAAAAAATTCAGCTTAGAAATATATGAAGTGGATTTAGTAGAAAAAGATCAGATACCTAAAACAGGAAGTGGTAAAGTGCGTAAGAAGGAAAGCTTAAAACGCTACAAAGAGAATCAATATACTATTATGTATAAGTTTTGTAAAGCGGATAGATATGATTTGAAAGAAATACCTGCAAATAATAAAGAACATAATATTATGAAGGTATTGAAACAAAAAGTATTTGGAGAGGTTCTGGAATTAAATAGTGAGGTTATAGAAGAGGCAGAATCGATATCGGAGTTAAATATTAATTCAATTCAAAATATACAGATTGCCAAGAAAATATCGAGCATATTTGATACAGAATTTGAACCATATATGATGTATCAGTTTTCTGATTTTAGTCAGTTAGAGGATTATCTTTGCAAAAGCGTTAATGTTAAAGCGGAGGTAAATGAGGATACAGGTATTACAGAATCTAAAATAAATAAAGAAAACAAACAGGTGATACAAAGCGATATCAATGAAAATGATATCGCAATTATAGGTATCAGTTGTAATTTCCCGGGAGAAGCAGATACCCCAGAAAAGTTTTGGGACAATATTGTTAAGGGAAGAGATTGTATATCGGAAGTAGAAAAAGAGCGTCCTTGTATTATAGAAGATTATTACAATCATAATCAAGCAGATGAGTATTATCCGAAATTCGGCGGTTTTATTAAAGATGTTGATAAATTTGATGCATCCTTCTTCGGAATTTCTCGTATTGAGGCGGAAAGTATGGATCCGCAGCAAAGAAAAGTGATGGAGATGACTTGGAATGTAATCGAGGATAGTGGATATAATCCACAGTCACTAGCAGGTGAACAAATAGGTGTTTATTTAGGAGTTCATAATAATGATTATTCGGAATTATTGCTTGATGATGAGGATACTATGGAGCAGTATGGTGGTTATGCCGATTCTGGAGTTCATATGAGTCTAATTGCTAATCGTATTTCAAGAATGTTCGATTTTCATGGACCTAGTGAAATTGTAAATACTGCATGTTCTAGTTCGTTAGTAGCAATACATAATGCGATACAAGGAATTAAAAGAAATGAATGTAAGATGGCAATTGCGGGTGGAATAAACCTAATACTTTCATCTCGTGTCTATGTTGCATGTGAGAAAGCTGGTATGTTATCAAAGGATGGTCGATGTAAAACTTTTGATGAAACAGCCGATGGTTTTACACGAGCAGAAGGATATGGAGCTGTATTGCTTAAACCATATGATGAGGCAATTAGAGATCATGATAGTATCTATGGAATTATAAAAGAAAGTGCAATTAATCATGATGGTCGTTCCACGTCCTTACGTGCACCAAATATGAATTCTCAAAAAGAATTAATTAAATCTGCGTACAAAAAAACAGGAATGTCCCTAGAGACAATCGGTTATATTGAAACACATGGAACAGGTACATCACTAGGAGACCCAATAGAAATTAGAGCATTACAAGATGCATACAGCGAGATGGGGATTAAGAACAAGGAACATTATTGTGGGCTTGGTACTGTGAAAACAATCATTGGACATTCGGAGTCTGCCGCGGGTGTTGCAGGATTAATAAAAGTTCTAATGTCGATGAAACATAAGGAATTAGCAGGTATTACAAATTTTAAAAAGTTAAATTCCTATATAAAGTTAGAGGATAGTCCGTTTTATATCGTTGAAGAAAATAAGAACTGGGATAGTTTGATGGATTCAAATGGAAAGGTAATGCTTCGAAGAGCTGGAATTAGTTCATTTGGATTTGGAGGAACAAATGCACATATTATTGTAGAGGAGGCGCCGGATAAGGTTTCGATAGAAAATACTTTTGCGGGTGAATCGGAAGAAAAGGTAATTCTTCTCTCTGCAAGGACAAGAGAAAGCCTTAAAATGATGGCGCAGCAGCTTCTGCAGTATTTGAATGAAACAGATCAGAATAATATTAATTTGGACGATTTATCTTACACCTTACAAGTTGTCAGAGGAACGATGAAAGAAAGAGTAGGGTTTATAGTAAAGAGTTTATCGGAACTTATAAGTAAGTTAGAGAACTACCTTTTAGAAGATCAAAAGAATTCAGAAGACTGGATTGCAAGTAAAGATGGCAAAAGTATAATTCTAAGTAAATTAAAGGGAGAAAGAGAACTGGAAGATTTCATTCAGATATGTAAGAAAAGAAAAAGTTATAAGTTGCTTGTTGGACTCTGGGTAAGTGGAATACAGGTTGAATGGAATATGTTATTTACAAGCAAAGAAGTACATCGATTACATCTGCCAACGTATCCATTTCAAAGAAAATCATTTTGGATTTCGGGAAGGAGTCCATATGAAGAGGTTGACATAACTTACAAGGGTGCTTTTGATGATAAAACAGATTTTGTGTCAGAAGAAGAAATTGTATCTGAAGTGACTGTTTCTTCCATAGATATCACAGATGATTTGAGGGAAATGGAAATAAATCATTTAAAAATGCTTTTTTCCAAAATAAGTAAATTAAGTATAGATGAAATTGAGTCAAATAAGGACATGGAGGAGTACGGAATTGATTCTATTCTAATAAAGAATTTGAGTTGTGAATTAGAAAAGGAACTTGGTCAAGTTTCAGTGACTATCTTCTTTCAATGTCGGACAATTGAAGCATTAGCTGATTATTTCATTGAGAATTATAACGAAAAGTTAAAGAAATTCTTTCATACTGAAAACAATGGTATTAGGAAAGAAAACGAGAGAAACACTATTAATACAGTAGATAAGATTCAGCCTAAACACAGAAATCGTGGTAAAAGAAGACTGATTCCAAAAGATAACAGTGATAATATTGCTATTATCGGTGTATCAGGTAAATATCCCCAGGCTAATAATTTAGATGAATTATGGGAGAATTTGAAACAAGGGAAAGATTGTGTTGAAAAAATTCCAAGCGATCGCTGGGACTACCATGAGAATTTTGATGAGGATAAAACAAAACCAGGAAAGATTAATAGTAAGTGGGGTGGCTTTATAAATGATGCCAATACTTTTGACCCCTTATTCTTTAATATTACTCCACAAGAAGCAGAGATGATGGATCCACAGGAAAGACAATTTTTACAATGTGTCTATAAAACTATAGAAGATTCTGGTTATACACGTGAGTCATTAAAAAAATATAAGAATATTGATTCAGCCGGAAATGTAGGTGTATTTGTAGGAGTTACGTTTTCAGATTACCATCTATACGCAATCAATGAACAGTTGCATGGTAACATGGTTGCTTTATCCGGAAGCACGGCATCTATTGCAAATAGAATCTCTTATTATTTCGATTTTAATGGCCCAAGTTTAGCAGTTGATACAATGTGTTCTTCCTCTTTAACAGCACTTCATCTTGCATGTAATAGCATACATCAGAATGAATGTAAGATGGCAATTGCAGGTGGTGTTAATCTATCTTTACATCCTAATAAATATATCTATTTGAGCCAATATAACTTTCTCTCTACCAAGGGAAAATGCGATAGCTTTGGGAATAGTGGTAATGGATATGTTCCTGGCGAAGGTGTGGGTTCTGTCTTACTGAAAAAATTATCAGATGCCGAAGCAGATGGAGATCATATCTATGGAGTCATTAAGGGAACAGCAGTCAATCATGGTGGTAAAACCAATGGTTTCTATGTTCCGGATCCAGATGCACAGGCTAATGTTATAGGGAGAGCAATCGAACAGGCTAAAATTAATCCAGAGGAAATTAGCTATATAGAAGCACACGGAACGGGCACTGTATTGGGAGATCCAATTGAAATTGCCGGTTTGACGAAAGCATTTAGAAAACATACCCAAAAGTGTGGATTTTGTTCTGTTGGTTCTATTAAGAGCAATATTGGACATTTGGAAGCAGCAGCTGGAATTGCATCGCTTACAAAAGTATTACTGCAGATTAAAAACCGAGAGCTTGTCCCAATCGTAAATTCAGGAACATTGAATCCTAATATTGACTTTAGCAGTACACCATTTGTAGTACAGTCTAAGCTAGAGCATTGGGGAAAAAATGATAATGCAGAGGAGAAAGATACTAGTACATTGTTGATCGCCGGGATTTCTTGTTTTGGTGCAGGAGGTTCTAATGCACACGCTATTATACAAGAATATGGCGGAACAACGCATAATAGTACCAGACAACTTCCAAGTGATAAGACTGCTCTATTTGTACTATCATCTAAAAGTTTGGATACATTAAAGCGGCAATGTGCTATGTTGATTGATGTAATAAAAAGAAACAAAATGGGTCAGGAGCAATTATTTGATATTGCTTATACTCTGCAAGTAGGTAGAGAAGCTATGAATGAACGAATAGCATTTACTGCATCGTCAATAGAAGAAGTAATTGAAAAACTGGATAAGTGCATAAAAGATGACAGTAGTATTGATGGATTTTATCGAAGATCAGGAAGATCATCCAACCATTTGTTAAATACATTGAAAAGTGATAAGGATTTCCAGACAACTATTCTTACATGGATAGAGAGAAAAAAATATGCAACTTTATTGCAACTTTGGGTACTTGGATTAGATATTGACTGGGAGAAGTTATATTTGAATGGAAAGCCAAGGAGAGTAAGTTTAAACACTTATCTATTTGAAACAGAAAAGTATTGGCTTTTTCATTCAACGAATGAGCAATTAGCAGCAAAGAGTAATACTAGCGAGAGTGCAATTGTTGATCAGAAGATACAGGGAGAGATAACCGATGATTCAGAACAAGTTATTTGTTCGAAAGCATTATTGGTTCCAGAATGGAAAGAAATATCAGAGTGCAATTTTGATAGAAAGGACGACTTTGATAAACGGTTAATTGTACTTGTGGATGTAACAGATAAAAAAATAGAAGAGATGCTTCAATTAAAGATGCCAGATACGATCTGTTATAGTTTAAATAATCCACAGCAACCAATAGAACAACGCTATGAAGTATATGCATGGTCATTATTGAAGAAGATTAAAGAGCTGATAAAGGAAAAGAAGGGTGTTTTGGTTCAATTAGTTATTCTTAAGGGACGTGAGAGTATGTTGTTTAGAGGATTAACAGCTATGCTTAAGACGGCTCATTTGGAATATGAGGAGCTAGCATATCAGGTTGTTGAATTTGATTATGAAGTGGATGCAGAAATAATCAGTGACAGATTAAATGAGGTTAAGCATACTTATAGAAATAAACAGTACATTTTATCACCTGACAAAATTATGGTGAAGAGTTTTGAAAATGCCAAAAAAAATTCTATACAAAATTCTGCATCAGATCTTCCATGGAAGGAAAATGGTGTTTACGTATTATCTGGTGGAGCAGGAGAGTTGGGTTTACTATTTGCCAATGAAATATTAGAACAAGTTAGCAGTGCACGTATTATATTATTGGGAAGGAGTATACTTGATGACAAAAGAAAAGAGAAGATCGAAAAAATAAAGAAATTGAATGGTTGTGTGGAATATAGAGCAGTTGATATTGCTGATACATTTGCGATGAGACAATGTGTTGAGGATATTGTCAACACATACGGAACAATAAATGGTTTCATTCATACAGCAGGTGTAATAAGAGATCGTTTTATTTTAAATAAGACAGAAGAAGAGTTGAATACAGTTTTTCATCCAAAAGTACAAGGGCTTGTTAGTCTTGATGAAGTAACTAAGGACATTCGGTTAGATTTTATTGTACTGTTTTCATCGGGTGCAGCAGAGATGGGAAGCATGGGACAAGCGGATTATTCTTCAGCAAATGCCTTTATGGACTCATATTCTGAGTACAGAAACGTATTGGTGACAAAAGGAGAACGTTTTGGCAAGACTGTTTCCGTTAATTGGCCCCTATGGAAAAATGGTGGTATGAGAGTGGATGAAGTAATAGAAAAGGCCTTGTTTGAAGAACAAGGAATGATTTCTATGGATTCACAAACAGGAATCTCTTTTCTATATGAAGTGTTACAAAGTCCTTTTAATCAGGTAATGCCGATTGTCGGAGATATAGTGAAAATTCAGACACTTATGGAGAAGGATAAAGAAGAAGAGAATGTTTTAGAAGAGATTATTGAGCCTGAATTGAAGAATGTTGTCAAAAAGCTTAAAGAAGTTCTGGCAGAAAGTACAAAATTAAAAGTAAGTCAGATTGATGAAGATGAGCCATTTGACACATACGGTATTGACTCCGTGATGCTTACATTAATAACTCACGAACTAACAAAATATTTTAAAAAGTTATCACCCACAGTGTTATTTGGTTACAATACGGTCATTGAATTAGCACAATACTTATTGTCAACATATAAATACGAATGTGCTATATGGATAGGTGGTGCACCTAAGAAGGTTAAGACACATTCTTATTCTGAGAAGGTAACGAAAGCGAGTGATAGGAAGGCTTTTGCAAATAAAGAACTTGTTTCGCAAGATATAGTTGAAGTAATAGGTCAGGAAAAAGAAAATATCACAGATAATACTATGGATAATCAAGAGGAAACCCTTATCGCTATTGTTGGGGTAAGTGGTCGATTCCCTAAATCAGAAAATCTGGAACAGTACTTTCAAAATTTAAAGGAAGGCAAAAATTGTGTAACAGAATTAGACGAGGAACGCTGGAGTTTAGAAGGCTTTTATCTCTCTGATAAGGAAAAGGCTCTAAAGAAAAACAAAAGTTACAGTAAATGGGGTGGGTTCCTAGATACTTTTGCTGATTTTGATCCGTTATTCTTCAACATTTCACCAAATGATGCAAAATATATGGACCCGCAAGAACGACTATTTATGGAAGAATGCTGGAAGGCATTAGAGGATGCGGGTTATATGTCGGAACGATTGAGTAGGAATCTGCGAAAAGAAACTGGAGTTTATGGTGCCATAACAAAAACAGGTTTTGAATCATGGAATAATGAAAATGAAAAATATTATAGGACATCATTTTCATCAATGGTTAACCGATTCTCTTATTTTATGGATTTTGAGGGACCAAGTATTGCTTATGATACGATGTGTTCCTCCACATTAACTGCATTGCATGAGGCATGTAATAACTTAAGAGAAAGAAAAGTTAAAATGGCACTCGTAGGAGCTGTTAATCTGTATCTTCATCCAAACAATTATGCAGGTCTTTGCCATGCAGGTCTTATATCGAATTCTAGTGAGAGCAGTGTTTTTGCAAAAGACGGAATTGGATTTATTCCATCCGAAGGAGTAGGAGCAGTAATTTTAAAACGGTTGTCTGATGCAGAAAAGGATAATGATAATATTTTGGCTATCATTCGTGGTAGTGCAGTTAACCATAGTGGAAGGACAAGTGGTTATAGTGTTCCTGATCCAGTGAAGCAAGCACGTACTATTGAAGAAGCGATCAAGGAAGCCCATGTGAAAAAAGACTCTATTCGCCATGTGGAATTGGCAGCCAATGGTTCAGCGTTAGTGGATCAGATTGAAATGTCAGCAATATCGAAAGTATTTGCACAAGAAGAACATAGAGAAGGCAATCTTTATACCATGGGAAATGTCAAAACGTTAATTGGACATGGTGAGGCAGTATCCGGGATGGCTCAGATGATAAAATGCATCTTGATGCTTCAAAATAAGATACTAATTCCAACAATGCTTCCAGAACAGTTAAATCCGAATATAGATTTTAAAAAGATACCATTTCGATTTGTAACGAAACAGAGTGTATGGAATGATATGGAGCTTAAAGGAGAATATATTCCAAGAAGAATTGTGATTGATAGTTTTGGTTCTGGAGGTGTTTATGCAAGCTTGGTGCTTGAGGAATATAAAAATAACCATATAGTAGAGCCAGTAGAGAAGTCACAGAATTCTAATTATTTATTTGTGTTTTCTGCCAAAACATCCAGTGCTTTAGCAAAATTTCTTTTAGATTGGAAAGTCTACTTTGAGGAGAAGGATGAGATTGACTTAAAGAAAATTTCGTATATTTTGCAAACAAGAAGAAAGCACATGAAGAAAAGATTTGCTTGTGTTGCCAGAAGCAAGGAGGAGTTAATAAGAAATATAGAGGATTTCCTTAACAGCGAGGCAAATGGAAATAATTATTCATCTGAAACGAAAGATGAAAATATATTGGAAGATAATCCTAATGTGACTAGCATATCTGGGCATGATAATTGCACAATACTAGCGAAATTATGGGTATCAGGCGAAAAAATAAATTGGAATGAACTGTATGAAGATTATAATCCGAAACAATTATTCCAGCTTCCAACCTACCCATTTGATAAAAAACATTTTTGGGTAAAAGAGCGGAATTTATTACAAGTGGAAGAAGACTTTGTCTCATTAGATGACATATGTGAAAAGGAATCAGAAGTGAACCAGACAGAAGACGGTCAAGAGGAAAAATACAGTCTGAGTGAGGTTAAGGAACATATAAAGAAGATTCTATTTGATATTTTGTTCCTCAATGAAAGTGATGAGTTTGACGAATGCGATGCATTTATGGAATTGGGAATGAATTCTATTTATATGGTTAAATTTATTACACAGCTGAACACACAGCTGGCATTGCAGTTAGATGAGACAGTTTTATTCGAATATTTCAATGCAAAGGATCTGGCAGAGTACATTTACGAAAAAATGAAGAGGGGAGAACAGTAAAATTTATGAGTATAGGATATCTATGTGATAAATTTCTTGAATATGCAAAATCATTTAAATTTCCTATGGCAGATTACGAAAGTGAATTTAAAAGTGGGAAATACGATGAAAATTATTGTACAAGTCGTGATTATTTAATTCGTCTAGCGCAGTTGAAGGATATGGATTCGCTTCTGAAGATAGAAAGAGACTGTTGGGCAGAAAAGGTCAGGGCTGATCAATTAGAACTTGAAGAAAGAATTAATAGTAATGCTTGTTTGAACTTTGCTCTTGAATATCAGGGGGAAGTCGTGGGTGTTTTATATACGCAAAGATTGTATGAAACCAATATTAGGCATGTGAAGTCCAATGCACTTGAAAAATACAGAGTTGCAGACGGTGAATGTATTCAATTGATTACATTAAATGTAAGATTGGATTATCAGGATAGAGGATGGGGATATGAACTACTGGAATTTGCTTTGGAATATTTTTCTCTTCACCCAGAAATTAAGCATGTGTATGCTGTGACACGTTGTAGAGATTTCTTAAAATCTGGTTTAAATACGATGCAAGAGTATATGAAAGCTAGATTTATAGATGGCAAGGTCGATGATCCGACCTTGCAATTTCATCAATCTCATGGAGCAAAAGTGCTTGGCTTAGTAAAAAATTATAGACCAGATGATTTGGAAAACCAAGGATGTGGAGTTTTAATAAAGTACAATATAAAAGAACGTGTTTGGCTTGGAGGACGTAGTAAAGGTCAGGGAGAAAGAAAGAAGAATGCAGGTGAGCTGCTCATCGAGTTTATCAATAAAAGATTAGATATAAACACAGATGTGAAAGACAAGACATTGCATGAACTAGGATTAGATTCCTTAGATTTTACCGAACTCCTTGCATATTTACAACAAGAATTAGGTGTTAATATTTCTACAAGACAGTTAAATAGTAGGACATTGAATGAGATTATCAAGTTTTGTGAAAATGAGAATGTGGAAACGGAACATGTTGAAAAACAGGTTCCACTTCAAAAAAGAATGCATAGCATTATGAAAAAGTATGAGGAAGTTGTTCCATTGACGCTAGAAGGAGAAGGACCATTAACCTTCTGGATCCATCCGTTATCTGGGGACGTAGGAATCTATAGTGATATTGCAAATGAATCGGACAGATCATTTCGAATGATAGCAATAAAAGCGTGTGGCTTCCTTTCGATGAATAAGGAGCCGCTAACATCTGTAGTAGATATTGCAAAATATTATTGTGAAATTATTACGGAGATACAGCAACAGGGACATTACCATATAGCAGGCTTTTCATTTGGCGGAACCATTGCATATGAAATAGTACATCAGTTGCAATTAGCAGGGAAGAAAACAGATACACTGATTCTTGTAGAAGCACCTTATATTGACGGAAATGAAAAAGATTTATTTGTAACAAACGATAGGAATAATCTATTGATGAATGCAAACTTTCTTCTTTTGACCTTATTAAGTAGAGTGAAAGCGCAAGAGATAGACAGTGGATATATCCCAATCTCTAAGGAGGAAATAGCAGACGTTCTAAATGAAAAATTACTCGATTATGTAGTGAAGTGCTGTAAGAAGAGAGGATTAAAGCAAAGTGAAAAAGAATTAGCATTTAAGATTTCTTCTATGGCAAAGGTGCATAGTTCAAATCTTGAAGCCATACGTAATTACAAGGCATTACCATTGTTAAAACGTGAAACAACAAGAATCTATCTTTTTCGTACAAAAAGTGCAAATGCAGTTTCGAAGAAGTTATGGAATCCAGACTATTTAGAGAATATACAGAGAAAACATGGTTCGCTACTGCCGTTGATGAAAAAATGGAGCAAAGTCTTTCCATCAATTAAGACCATTATTTTAAATGGAGATAACCATTTTGATATATTTCACGATAAAAACAATATTAAGCAGTTCTATGATTATTGCAAGGATGTCTATGTAGGTCAATCCCAGGAAAGCAGCAATCACATAGAACCATATACTATGCAGATTGCAATCATAGGTATGTCGGGACGGTTTCCAGATGCAGACAATGTAAATGAGCTGTGGGAAAATTTAAAAACTGGAAGAAACAGTATTAAAGAGTTTCCTAAAGAGCGGGGATGTAATATTGATGATTTCTATGATTCTAGGCAAAAGATACCTGGTAAATCCTATGTGAAAAGAGGGGGATTTATATCGAATGTAGATCAATTCGATCCACTATTTTTTAAGATATCTCCGAAAGAAGCAGTACACATGGATCCTAGTGAACGAATCTTTATGGAAGAAACATGGAAAGCAATCGAGGATGCTGGTTATAATCCCAAAAGTATAAGTGAACAGTCATGGGGAGTATTTTGCTGTGCAAAAGGTGATTATGAAGAAAAAATAGTGATGACAGCTGATCGGGCGTATTATAATCCAACGAATTCATTTGCTAGTAGTCGAATCTCCTATTTTTTGAATTTGACTGGTCCTGCAGTATTCTCTGATACTGCCTGTTCATCAACGCTGACAGTCATAGAAGAAGCGTGTGACAATTTAGTATTAGGAAACTGTGAAGTGGCAATAGCCGGGGGTGGAGGAATCTATTCGACTCCAAGCATGATGGTAGGTTCAAGTCAATCACTGCTGTTTTCACCTGATGAAAAGTGCTATACATTTGATGCGAGAGCGAATGGAACAGTAATAGGTGAAGCAATAGGCGTCGTTATACTAAAACCTCTTGAGAAAGCAATTGCAGACAAGGATCATATCTATGGAGTTATTCGTGGGTGGGGAATCAATCAAGACGGAAAGACAAATGGGATTACGGCACCAAGTAATAAAGCACAAACGAGTTTACAAAAAAAAGTTTATGAACGATTTAAGATATCACCTGAGAACATTACCATGATTGAAGCACATGGAACAGGAACTGAATTAGGAGATGCAATTGAGTTTCAGGCACTAACCAATACATTTCAAGGATATACGGATAAGAAAGGATATTGTAGCATTGGGTCATATAAACCGAATCTGGGACATGCATTTTTTGGATCGGGCATTCTGGGGGTTATCAAACTATTGCTTTCTTTAAGGTATAAGCAGATTCCTCCTATGCTAAATTTTAAAAAAACAAATTCTAAGATTGATATGGGAAATAGTCCTTTTTATATCACAACTAAACTTAAAAATTGGGAGTCATTAAATAATAAACCGTTATGCGGAGCAATCAACTCATTTGGTGCTACAGGAACAAATGTGCACGTAGTAATTGAGGAATACAAGGAAAAGTTCTCCTCTCCAAATGACGAAGAAGAGAATAAAGTGGTATTTCTTCTCTCAGCAGAAGATAGCGCGACTCTTGATGATTATGTCCAGAAATATATTGATGCAATCGATAAAAAATATTTAGAAGATAAGCATTTAATTGATATGGCATACACATTGCAGCATGCAAGAGAACATATGAAATATCGGCTTGGATTTATCGTCAAGTCAATCAATGATTTAAGAATGAAATTAGTGCAATATCAATTCGGAAAATTTGACTCAAATCATATTTTTTATGGGAAGATAGGAAATGGATTTTCTTCCAAAGCTACTGACACAAATGATGCATTAGTAGGAGAGAAAAGTACTTCAGATTTAGAGAAGCTTATTAGTTTATGGATTGAAGGTTATTCGATTGATTGGAATATGCTTAATGAAGAATGTGATAAAAGAAGAATATCACTCCCAACATATCCATTTGCGAAAGAGCATATCTGGATAGATAAAATACCAGAACAACAAGCAGTTCAAGAAGAACAAATTATAGATAAAAAAAAGAAAAAAGAATCTCTCTATCTTTTTGCAGAGCAATGGTTAGAGAAGGAAATAAAAGAAAAGCCGGAGTGTAAGGCAGAAACGATTGTGTGTCTCGTCTCAAAGGAAACAAATCAGAGAGCATTAAAGGAACAATTTATCTATCAAAATCCTAATGTAAATGTAGTATTTATAGCAGCTGGATTAGAGTCATTAAGATTGAATGAAGACTGTTATACAGTAAATGCAGATAAGCAAGAGTCTTTTCAGCAAGCATTTAGAACAATAGTAAATGAGAATGATAATATATCGAAGATCATCTACTTCTGGCCTTATGAAGAGCTTGCTTATGTGAGCGACTATAAAACTTTGCTTCACATCATAAAAGCTTTGGCAGTAGAACAAGTAAATGCAAATAAATTATTGTTAGTAGGACAGTATCAGAACGGATTACAGCGTTGCTATCTGGAGTCATGGATTGGTTTCGAACGCTCATTAGGTAATATGATATTCAGGACGCAGGTTAATACGATAATGTTTGAAAGCGACAATTTGCAAGAAAGTATTGTGACGGAGAAAGATGCGGAAAAGATAGTGTTAGAAGCAAATGCGTCAAATATGTATAAAAGTTCAGTACATAATGATGGAAAAAGGTATGAACTTGAGGTACAGCCACAAACTATGAAGAATAGAGAGGTTGCAATTAAGAGAAATGGTACCTATTTAATTACTGGAGGAATGGGTAAATTAGGATTCTTATTTGCTAAGCACTTAACGAAACAATATAATGCTAATCTTGTTTTGACAGGAAGAAAAATCTTGGATGAAGAAAGAAAAAGTCGGATTCGCGAACTTGAAGAATTAGGTGGAAATGTTATTTATGTTCAAGCAGGTGTTTGTAATAAAGCAGAAATGGAAAATGTAATTCGAGAGGCAGTTCAGTATTTTACCACAATTGATGGTGTGCTCTATATGGCAGGAACTGCTAATGAGGTAAATATTTTAAATAAAGATGTAGAAACGTTTTGTCAAACCATTGAACCTAAGATAAAAGGAATCCAGATTCTTAGCGAAGTATTAGAAGCATATTCTGTTGACTTTATCTGCTATTTTTCATCTTTAGCAGCGGTTCTTGGTGATTTTGGTATGTGCGACTATTCACTTGGAAATCGATTTGAAATGGCATATTCTGCTTGGCTAAATCGCTTACAGGAAAAAGGAGAAATATCGAAAAAAACCATTGCCGTTGGTTGGCCGTTATGGAGAGACGGTGGAATGAAGCTTAGTGGTGGTAACAGCGAAGCCTATCTTAATGTAAGTGGGCAGCGTTACCTTGAGACAGAAGAAGGAATTGCACTGTTTGAACAGTTGCTTTCGAGATCAAATAAAGAATACTTTGTGATAGCAGGGGATAAGAAGAAAATTTATAATAACCTCAAGTTACAAAATACAGATGAGGAGGGGCAGACAATGACTTATAGTAAAGAGCTAAAAGAGAATCATCAAGCAAATACTCATGAATTAGTAGATACAATAGAAATGGATATTAAGAAAATTGTAAATGAAATGCAGGGAATACCTGTTGAAAAACTGGATGTAGAAACATATCTAACAGATTACGGATTTGATTCTATTATACTATTTGATTTTGCACGAAGAATAAGTGACCAGTACAAAATTGATATTAATGCTACAACGATATTGGGGTATCCTACTATTTCCCAAATTGCACAATACTTAGCCGAGAACTATACACAAGATATCAATCTGTGTCTTGGTAAAAAGAGTACCCAACAGGAAACCAATGAGAAAAAAATGGTTGATAAGAGTAGGAAAGATGACAACGAGTGTCTCAAAACAAAAGATATACAGGTTTCCAGTAAGAAACAGGAGCCAATTGCCATCATTGGAATGAGCGGACGGTTCCCACAGACAGACACGGTTGATGAACTTTGGAATAAACTACTCGAAAAAGAAGAATGTATTACAAGTATACCGAAAGATCGTTGGAGAGTGGATGAAGCCAGCAGTTTGGAGCAGCTTAAATGTAAACGAGGAGGATTTATTAAAGGTATTGATGAATTCGACCCACTATTCTTTAACATATCTCCAAAAGAAGCTAAGTTGATGGATCCTTGTCAGAGAGTATTTCTACAAGAAGCGTGGCACTCACTTGAAGATGCAGGATATATGGGAGAGCGCATTAAAGGGAAATCCTGTGGTGTTTTTGTAGGAGCAGAAGAGAGCCAATACGCATTTATGGCCAGAAAATCAGGAAATGTAAGTATTGATCAAAATGCAATGCTTTCTAGTCGAATTGCATATGCATTAGATTTGAAAGGACCAAACATGTCGGTTACGGCATCTTGTTCTTCTGGTTTGGTTGCATTGCATCAGGCATGTCTATCGTTACGGAACGAAGACTGTGATATGGCGATTGCAGGCGGAGTTTGTCTCATCACATCTCCAGTATTTTATGAGGAAATGGATCGGCTAGAGATGCTTTCAGAAGATGGAAAGGCATATGTCTTTGACAGTAGGGCGAATGGCTTAGTACCATCTGAAACTGTAGCAGCTGTTGTCCTGAAACCTTTGTCAAAGGCGATTGCAGATCATGACCATGTATATGGCTGTATTAAAGGAAGTGGGGTTAATTACAACGGACGAGGAACTGGAATTATGTCTCCTAATCCAAGAAGAGAAGCTGAACTTATGGAAAATGTGCTTGAAAAATATGACGTTAACCCACAAGATATCCAGTACATTATGACGCATAGTGTTGGAATACCATTAGGCGATGCTTCAGAGATAGAAGGACTAAAAAGTGTATTCCGTAACCATGCAGTCAACAGCCATGAATGTTATCTTGGAACAGTAAAGCCAATCGTAGGACACACATTTGCGGCTTCTGGAATCACCAGTTTAATAAGTATGCTTTTGGCTATGAAGAATAAAACGATATTTGGTGTAAGTAATTTCGAAACACAGAATCCTAATATTACCTTAAACAATACACCATTTAGAATCAATGTAAACAGTGTGAAGTGGGAAAGAAGAAATAACAAGCCACTACAGGGTGCAATCAGTACATTTGCTAATAGTGGAACAAATGCATTTGCAGTGATTGAAGAGTATGTACAAGAAGAAAATCTAAATGTTCGTGAGGAACAGGAAAGAGAACATATTTTTAATTTTCAGGCGTCAGATGAGCAACAGCTTTATGAAGTAGTGAAAATTAATTGTGAATTTATTGAAAAAAGTGAAATGGCATTGTTAGATGATATTGCATATACATTGCAGAACGGAAGAATGGAGCAGCATTTTAGAATGGCGATTATAACTAATAATCGAGCCGAACTGCTTAATCGGATGCATGATTATCTCAACTATAAAGAAGGGAAAACACCGATACAGGAGCTTGAACATATCTTTATAAGCCAGCCGGATAAGGAACGGGAAAAGGTAGGTGCTGTATACCAAAGATATGAAAAAATGATGCTTAAACAAATGATAGAAAACCATGATTTAGAGATGCTTTGCGTTTATTGGACAAGGGGAAATCATGTGGAATGGAATGATTTGTATCATACAGAGAAAGAACAACATCGTGTATCTTTACCGGGATATCCTTTTAAAAAGGATAAATATTGGTATTTTGATGAGTCTAAGGTTAAGACTTTTGAGAATGAACCAAACAGATCAATACAGGAAAAAAATGTAGATCAGGAATATGATGGAGACAGTAATAATGTGAAAGCGTATATTTTATCATTGCTTTCAGATTGGCTAGGGTTATCAAAAGATAAGATTGAATTAAATCGTGATATTCTGGATTATGGTATGAATTCTATTATGGTTATGAAATTTGCAAGAGAGTTTGGAAAGAAGTTTGATTGCGTACTAGCAAGTCGAGAAATTTTTCAATATCCTACCGTAAATTTACTATCGGAATATTTAAACAAGAAATTAAATTTAGAAGTTCAAGAGGATTTAGAAGAAGATGCGAATGAAGAATATCATGACAGTGATGCCATGGACTTAATTAATCAATTTAGAGAAGAATCAATAACAATTGATGAGTTAAAAAACACTATGGGAGTAAAGAAAAATGATTGATGATAAGGTTATGGAGTCATATTTTAATGATTACGAAAACAGAAAGATTTCAACGAAAGAACTACTAAAAAAACTAAATAATATTGGATTAAGTCGAAAAACAAAGAGTTTGCTTTCAGAAGGACAAAAGGGATTATGGGCAATTCAAAATATGGACAAGGAAAACACGTCCTATAACATTCCAATTTGCTTTCGGTTTCAAAAAAAGGAAAATCTTAATTTATTCCGTAAGGCGGTAGAATTTATATGGAAGCAATATCCTATTTTAAAGAGCACCATTATTGAAGAAAGTGGAAAGCTGTATCAAGTGATTGATACAGCAATGCTACTTAGTTATGAAGTTATGCAAATTGAAAACAAAGATGATTTTGAGATGGCAGCATATATTAAGGAAATCGCAAACCAGCCGTTTACGCTCAATGAAGGACCATTATTTCGGGTACAGGTATTAGAAAGCCCAAATAATCAAACAGTATTAGTTAATATACATCATATTATCTGTGATGGAACTTCATCTGTCATTTTGACCAAGGCATTATTGCATGCATATCAACAGCTTGTAGAGCAGAAAGAACCAAAGTTAGTTGATAGAAAAGATTCCTATTCGGATTTTGTAGATTGGGAAACAACTATGTTATCTGGGAGAAGAGGCAAGGAACATAGTGAATTTTGGAAACAACAGCTCCAAGGAGAATTAACAGCTACTGAGCTTATGCCGGATCTATCGGAAAGCAAGCAAAGTGGTGCAATAGGTGACATGTTTCAATTGTCATTATCAAGTGAGATAAAGAAGAAGATAAAAGCATTTGCAAACGCACAAAGAATTAGTTTGCCATCTTTTTTCTTATCTGTTTTAAATATTTTTCTATATCAGTGTACGAACCAGAGTGATATTACTGTTGGAGTTGCCAGCATGGGCAGACCAGAGGAAAGATTTGAATCCTTGCTCGGATATTTTATTAATATGATTCCAATTCGAAGCCAGATAAAGGAGTCAGACAAGTTTCAAGACTATGCAAGAGATTTACAGAATAAAATGCTTGATTGTTTAGATCATGCAGATTACCCATGTACTTATATTATCAAAGACAGAAGGAAGGAGAGAAACGGGGATACTTCACCAATTTTCAAGGTAGCTTATTATTACCAGAATTTTTTAGAGTCAGATTTTGTGTCATCTCTTAAAAAATATGAAACCATGTTTAACATAAAATTCCTTTCTGCGATTCATCAAAAAGGGGAATATGATTTTGTCTTAGAAGTGTTAGAAGAAGAAAATGGTATTTTGCTAAGCATAAAATATAATGAAATGATGTACTCTAGGGGATTAATGGAACATTATGCAAAAAACATTGCAGCTCTTTCTGAAAAACTTGCAGAAAATCCAGATAAGGAGATACAGAAGTATCCTCTTATATCAGATGAGGAAAAAAATAAAATTCTATTTGATTGGAATGACACAGAGATTACTTATCCAAATACAAAAATGGTGCATGAATTATTTGAAGAACAGGCAGATGCAAATCCTGACAGAATTGCGGTAGTTTATGAAAATGAATCATTAACTTATAAGCAATTGAATGAAAAAAGCGAGAAACTAGCCATATATTTACAATCTATAGGTGTAGTGGCAGATACGCTTGTTGGAATCTGTGTAGAACGTTCACTGGATATGATTGTGGGATTGTTAGCAATTCTTAAGGCTGGTGGAGCTTATGTGCCACTTGATCCAGAATATCCAAATGAGCGTGTGGAATATATGATAGAAAATAGCAATATCAATATTATTTTGGCGCAATCAGCTATGAAACAAAAGAAAGGTTATTTAAATACAAAGGGATTACGTACAATTTTTATGGATGCGGAAATGGATACTCTGAATATCACAGGGAGTCTTTCACACAAGGTTGGAAAGCGTAATCTAGCATATGTACTATATACCTCTGGAAGTACAGGAAAACCAAAAGGAGTTATGATTCCTCACGAAGCATTAACAAACTTTTTATTACAGATGGCTGATATTCCTGGATTTGGTGAGGATGACACGTTACTTGCAGTTACAACATTTTGTTTTGATATTGCGGGACTTGAATTATATTTACCTTTAATCAAAGGGGCGAAATACTATATCTGTAGTACAGAAAAGAAAAAGGACATTGAAAAGCTGAAGAAAGAAATTCAGCGAGTGAAACCTACTGTTATGCAGGCAACACCAGCTACATGGATGGCACTCAATTTAGTCGGATGGAGAAATGAAGAGCATGTTAAAATCCTTTGTGGTGGAGAAGCGCTGCCGAAAAAATTAAGAAAATATTTTATGGAAAGTCACAGCGAAGTATGGAATATGTTTGGTCCAACAGAGACAACGATTTGGTCTACCATGAAAAGAATAGAAGAAGGTGAAGAGATTACAATCGGGAAACCGATGGCCAATACACAAGTTTATATTTTGAATAAAAACAATATGCCTGTTCCAGTGGGTGTTCCAGGTGAACTTTACATTGGTGGTACTGGTCTTTCAAGAGGATATTATAATAGAGAAGATTTGACGAAGGAACGTTTTATTGCAAATCCATTTATAGTGGGTGCCAAAATGTACAAAACAGGAGATGTAGCTAAATGGACATCCAATGGCGAAATAAATTTTATCGGTAGAGCCGACAATCAAGTCAAAATTCATGGTTTCCGAATCGAGTTAAGTGAAATTGAAACCAGAATGAATGAGTATGATCAAATTGAACAAAGTGCAGTAATCGTAAGTGAACGGGATGGAAATAGGCAATTGAAGGCCTTTTTTGTAGGTAAAAATAAGGATACTAACCAGAAAGTTGATTTAAAACAGCTGCGTACCTATCTGAAAAACAATCTACCTGTTTATATGATGCCTAATTTATTTGTACAAATTGATATGCTTCCTATAACACCGAATGGAAAGATTAATCGATTGGAATTGGGAAAATATAAGGAACATAGTAAAGACAACGAGAAAGAGACAGAAACGAAAAACAAACCAGTTGAAACGATTGACTTAAAACAGATACAAGCTACTTTGCTTGAATTCTGGAAAATGATCATTGGAAATGATGATATTCAAATAAATGATGGCTTTTTTGAAGCTGGTGGTGATTCAATCTTAGCAGTGCTTATAGTAGAAAAAATAAAAGAATATTATAAGTGCGATATCAAAGTTACACATTTATTTGAGTATTCCAATATAGCAAATTTAAGCGAGTTCATTGCAGAAGAATTGAGTAAGGAAAATAAGCTAGTTAGTGTCAAAAATAGTATGAAAGCACAAGCGGAACAAAAAGAAGAAGATGAGCTTGATGCGTATGAAGATTGCGTTGCAATTATAGGTCTTTCATGTCAATTCCCAGGTGCAAAGAATGCAGATGAGTTCTGGGATAATTTGATAAATAACCGAGAATGTGCGAACCGTCTTACCAAGGAACAGCTCATAGAGATGAACATTCCGAAAGGGTTAATAGAGAATAAAAGATTTGTACCAATTCGATTAAGTATAGAAGGAAAAGAATTATTCGATAATGAATTTTTCAGTATATCACCAAAGGATGCGGAAAATATGAATCCTCAGATGCGTCTGTTATTGGAGAATTCGTGGAAAGCAGTTGAAGATGCAGGATATGTTTCGAAAACCATACCGAATACAGGTGTCTATATGTCATCAAGCAATAACTCTTATCTGACATCAGGCGGAATGCAGAATGATGGACTAATTGATTCTTCAGAGAGTTATGTTAAGTGGTTGATGAGTCAAACCGGAACGGTTCCAACTATGATTTCCTATCGATTAGGGTTTACTGGTCCAAGTTTTGCAGTCCATTCTAATTGTTCATCTGCATTGGTAGGTTTATCACTAGCATATCAGAATATTAAGGCAGGAGAAATTGACTACGCACTAGTGGGAGCTTCGACAATCCACTCTAAAAATAATGCAGGATACCTATATGTGCCAGGAATGAATTTCTCAAAAGACGGTCATATTCGAGCATTTGATGCAAAGGCAGATGGTATGATAGGTGGAGAAGGCGTGGCAGTAATCATGTTGAAAAATGCGAAAAAGGCAATAAAAGACCACGACCACGTATATGCAATGTTGAAAGGAATTACCGTTTCTAATGATGGAACAGAGAAAGTTGGATTCTATGCACCAAGTATAAAGGGGCAATCTTATGCGATCGAAAAAATGATTGAGAAAACAGGAATTAATCCAGAGACAATCTCTTATGTTGAGGCTCATGGAACAGGAACCAAGTTAGGAGATCCGATTGAATTCAAGGCATTGAAAAAGGTATATGAAAAATATACTGATAAAAAGCAGTTTTGTGGCATTGGTTCAGTCAAGACTAATGTTGGGCATTTGGACACTGCAGCAGGATTAGCTGGATGTATTAAGTTAGCATTAAGCTTAAAAAATAGAAAAATCCCTGCAACCATTAATTATAGTGAAGCAAACCCAGAAATCAATTTTGAGGATTCACCATTTTTCATGACCAATAAGGTAATCGAATTAGAGGAAAGTATAAGACCAGCAAGAGTTTCTCTGAGTTCTTTTGGTATTGGAGGAACAAACGTGCATGCTCTTTTAGAGGAATATAAGGAAAACGAAGAAAAGAATCTGTATAGCAACAATAAATGTATTATTCCAGTATCTGCAAAGAACGAAGAAAGATTAAACGTATATGTAAAAAATATTTATGAATATCTATTAACCAGACAGGGTGAATCACTTGATTTACAAGATATTGCCTACACGTTACAGACGGGACGAGAAGCAATGGAGTCTCGAACCATTTTCTGTGTAAATAGTATTGCCGAGTTAAAAGAAAAAATGAATCTTTACCTAAATGGCGGACAATCCGTAATTGATGAGGCAGTAGATGAGTTACTTGTTAACATGCAGAAAATTTGGATGGCAGGGAAGCCCGTTGATTGGGATAGCCTATATACGGAACAGGCAAAGCCAAAGAAAGTCAGTCTGCCAACATATCCTTTTGAAGAAAAGAGGTTTTGGAAAGAGGAAGAAGAGATTAAGAAACAGTCTACTATGACAAATTCCGTAGCTGCAAAGAAAGTACACTATCTGTTGGATGAGAATACTTCTTCCTTTATGCAGCAGAGCTATACAACCAGATTTACTGGTGAAGAGTTCTTTTTAAAGGATCATGTTATTAACAACAAGTTAGTTTTACCCGGAGTAGTCTATATTGAAATGGCAAGAGCAGCTGGTCAGGACGCAATACGGGGTAATATAATTGGAATTAAAAATGTGGTTTGGCCACGTCCTATAACGGTAGAGCAGCCACGTGATGTACGTGTAATCTTGGATAATAAACATCCTAATCAGCTAAGCTATCGTATTGTGACAATGGAAAATGAAAATGAAGTTGTGCATTCACAAGGGAAATTGCTGTATCAAGATAAAGCAGCTGGGTTATCAGATAGAAAAATTCCAAATCAAGTTTTCCAAGAACAAGCTTGCAGAAAAAGATGTAACGTATATATTTCAAAAAGAGATTTTTATCAGTCTTCGTTAGCCTCTGTTTATCAATATGGTGCTACGTTTCAACCTATAAAAGAAATGTTTTTTAATGATACAGAATCTCTTGCTTACCTTGAAATACCAAGCGAAAGATATCATGATTTTGAAGACTTTAAACTGCATCCATCCATATTGGAAGGTTGTCTTCAATCGATTACGGGATTGCTCTATCGAGTAGACCAAACGCCATTTATGCCATATACAATTGAAAAAATTGATATTTATAACCATTTTTCAAAGAAATGTCTTGCGTATGCAACATATTCAGATGAAAAGACTAGCCATGAGCAATTTAGAAAGTTTAATATAAAGCTATATGATATGGAAGGAAGATTATTAGCGTCTATTAGAAATTATACAATCAGAAAAATACCGTCTAATACTACAAATGTAACGGAACCAGTCAATAAGCAGGATATGCAGATGTATCATTATGTATGGAAGAAGAACAACAAAAAAATGATGAATGGTCGTTCTAAGGTGGGTTCACTTCTTATTTTCGATAATGATAAAATATTAGCACAAGAATTTAGATATGCCAATGATATCACTTATGTATTGTCAGGAAACAAATTCAGAGAATGCCAGAATGGAGTATATGAAATCGCTACTAGCGATGAAGAGAGCTACTTTAAGTTATTTGATGAATTGAGAAGAAGAGGAAAGTTGCCAAATCAGATTGTTTACAAATGGACGTATATTGGTAACAGCACGGGAGAGAATGTACGGACGGCATTCTATGCAATGCTGCATATTGCAAGAGCACTTGTTAAACTTAAAATACGGGATAAAGTGAAGTTGCTCTATTTGTATCAGGATGAGAATAATCATGAGGCTGTCATGAATGATGCACTTAGCGGATTTGTGAAAACTCTTCAGATGGAACATCCCAATTTATATTTTCGAATCATTAAAATCAAAGGTATTCAATATTCCATTAAGGACTTAATAGAAAGCGAATTGCAAGTGGATGATACAAACACGGTGTATTATCAAGATAATACCAGGTACATGGAGCAGTTGATTCGGGATGATGTCAAACATCTTGATAGTAAAGTTCCTTTTAAAGAAAGAGGAACCTATCTAATAACTGGAGGAATGGGCGAAATAGGTCTGTCATTAGCAAGATATCTAGCTTCTAATTTCCGTGCGAATCTTATTCTGACTGGAAGAAGTGTGCTTGATGCTAAAAAGCAGGAGAATCTTGAGGAGTTAAGAATGCTAGGTGCAAATGTAAGTTATATTAGCGTAGATATGTCCAAACGTAAAGATGTTATGAGGATGAAAGAACAGATCAAGGATCAGTTTACAACAATTCAAGGAATCATTTCCTGTGCAGGTGTTGTGAGGGATAGTTTTATTATTAATAAGACAATGTTACAGATAGAAGAAGTGCTTCGTGCTAAAATTGACGCAACAATTATTATGGACCAAGTTATGAAGGATGAAAAATTAGATTTCTTTTTACTATTTTCATCGATATCACATCTGGGCAACATAGGACAAGCTGATTATGCTGTTGCAAATAGCTTTCTGAATAGTTTTGCTAGTTATCGGAAGAAGTTATGTATGGAACGAGAACGATACGGAAAGACAGTAAGTATTAACTGGCCTATATGGGAACAAGGTGGAATGCATATGGAAACTGCTGTATTAGAAAGACAGAAAGAAAGGACAGGTGTTTATCCATTGCCAACACAGGTTGGATTAGAGGCCATTAGAAATTCTTTAATGCAGGAAAATGATACTGTCCTTATATTATATGGTGAGGGTAAAAAGCTGCAAAAATTCGTATCACACTTGAATAGTAGGGAGGATCAAATGGGGGAGAAAGAAATCGAGGTGAAGAGTGAAATGAATCAAAAAGAACTTATAGAGAGTGTTATGACATTTTTGCAGAATACAGCAGAAGAACTTATTAAGGTTAACGATTTAAATATAGATAAAGATTTGTCAGAATGTGGATTTGATTCAATTAGCAATACAGATTATACCAATAAAATTAATGACTATTATGGCTTGGAAGTTATGCCGACAATCTTTTTCGAATTAGAGATGCCAACGGTAAGAGCTCTATGTAATTATTTAATAAAAAATTATTCTGATGAATTGAGTTCTTTTTATGGGCAAAGTTCAAATGAAATGGATTCATTTGAGGCAAAAGAAGAGATCGTTGATAATAAGTATATAGTAGAACAAGCAACATCAAATAAAGATGTGCTAGACAAAGTATTAGGATATTTGTCACAGACGATAGAGACTTTGCAGAAAATAGATCATGTGGACATTGACAAGAATATGAACCTGTATGGATTTGATAGCATAAGTAATACGGAATTATGTAACTTAATTAATGACAATTACGATATTGATCTAATGCCAACAATCTTTTTTGAATTAGAGGAGGCTACGGTTCGTAAGCTTGCAAGCTACATATGTAATCAATATAGTAAAAAAATGGAGTTGTTCTATAAAGAGGAAAGAGTGACTTTAAAAGAGGAAGAAGCTGTTCTTTACGATGTTAATGAAGAGGAAGAGGTGGTACAATTATTTCATACGAATACTCCAGTAAATGACGCGTTTGAGGATGCGGTTGCTATCATTGGTATGGATGGAGCGTTTCCACAATCCGAGAATCTACATGAATTTTGGAATAAAATAGAACAGGGAGATACCTTGATAACGGAAATACCGACTGAAAGATTTGATTATCACGATTTCGATGACCCATGTATGAAGTGGGGGGCATTTATGAAGAATGTTAGCTTTTTTGATGCTGATTACTTCGGCATGTCAAAACAGGAGGCAGAAGTTCTTGACCCACAGCACAGAATGTTTATACAGACTACATGGAATACAATTGAAGATGCGGGGTATAAACCATCTTATCTGTCGGGAACAGATACTGGTATCTTTGTAGGCATTGGCACACAAGATTATACTGAGATAGTGGAAAAGAATTTGACAGAATTTAATCCATATGCACTTACGGGAAGAAGTCCTTTTATGATGCCAAACCGTATTTCATCCTTATTAAATATTCATGGACCAAGTGAGGCAATCGATACTGCATGCTCAAGCTCCTTAGTGGCAATTCATAAAGCAGCAGAAGCTGTTAAAAATGGCACATGCAATATGGCTATTGCTGGTGGTGTAAACTTAATTCTATCTCCTCTAGTACATAAAGCCTTCAGCACAGCTGGGATGTTGAGTAAAACCGGAAAGTGTAGTGTATTTGATAAAGATGCAGATGGTACAGTAAGAGGAGAAGGTGTTGGTGCAATTCTTCTAAAGAGATTAGATAACGCAAAGAGAGATGGTGACCATATCTATGCAGTGATTCGCAGTTCTGGAGAGAACCACAAAGGAAAGAGTGCTTCTTTAACTGCACCTAATGCAATTGCAGAGAAAGAATTGATTAAAAGTGTATATGAGAAGGCGCATATTAATCCTTCCAGCGTTAATTATATAGAAGTTCATAGTACGGGAACAAAACTAGGCGATCCAGTTGAAATAACAGGATTAAAGAATGCATTTACTGAACTATCTCAAATATATGGTGTAAGGTTAGAAGCTAATAGCTGTGCAATTAGCAGCGTGAAGCCAATTATTGGGCATCTTGAGGCAGCAGCTGGCATTGTGTCAGTTCTAAAAGTTATATTGTCGTTACAACATAAAAAGATACTGAAAGTGTCAAATTTTAAAGAGTTAAATCCATATATAAATTTGGAAGATAGTCCATTTTATATAAACAAATCCAATTGCCAATGGGAACGTATCGATAGCAATGTACCAAGAAGAGCAGGAGTTAGTGCATTTGGATTTGGAGGTGTGAATGCACATGTGTTGATTGAGGAGTATATGGAGGATGCAAAGGAAGAATCCTATAATCACAAGGATAATTTAAAGGCAAGCTGCATTTGTCTTTCTGGAAAAACGAAAGAGGCTTTAGAGAAGCAGGTAAGAATGTTGCTTGAGTCAATTGAGGAAAATCAATTTATGGATGATGACTTAGTTGACATTGCATATACACTTCAGACTGGTAGAGAAGAATTTGAAGAAAGAGTTGGATTCACTGTAAGGACGATAGAACAGCTAAAAGAAAAACTGGATGCTTTTATAAGTCAGAAGAAAAGTTATGGCAGTAAGATTTTCTATGGAAGGGTAGTTGAAAATAACAATCTTTTGTCGTTACTCAATAAAAATAATATGGTGGATGATATAGTTGAACCACTTATTTCGTCAAATCAAATGGATAAACTAGTGGAACTTTGGGTAAACGGAGTATCCATTAACTGGAGAAAATTATATATACACCGTAAAGTAAAAAAAGTCTCGCTTCCCGTTTATCCGTTTGAACAAAAGCGGTATTGGGTTGAATTAAAGGATGAAAAAAAGGAAACAAATAAATTCGAAATTCAACTTGAAAATCCAATAGTGCAAGGGGAGCCTAGCAAAGTGGTTATGGGTGTTTTGGCACAAATGCTTGGAGTTAAGGCTGATGAGATAGATAAAAATGACAGTACCAGTGAATTAGGTATTGACTCTATTATTCTTATGCAGTTGTTAAGAAAGGTTCAAATTATAAATCCAAAGGTAGATTTTGAGTCTCTTTATCAGTGTGGAACGATAGAAGATATATTGAATATCGTTAATTCGAATGATAATAGGCAGAAAGAGATAGAAAATCAGGAGTCTTTAGAAAATAAAAAAGATGAAAATGATACAAATAAAATAATGTCAATGGTTTATGGAACAGGTGTCCAAAATGATGAATATATTGTCTTGCAAAAGTACCCTGAGTTAATTAAAATGAACCATTCCAGTGAGGGAAGACCTGTATTTTGGTTACATGGAGGATTTGGAGGTGTTGAGGTTTATCGATTAATAGCAAGTGAGTTTGAAAGACCATTTTATGGAATTCAAGCGAGAGGGTATATGTCAGAGGATGAACCAATTGAAGGGCTTGAAGAAATGGCAGCATATTATGTAAAGATAATAGAATTAATTCAACCCAATGGACCATATGATTTAGGGGGACTGTCACTTGGAGGAATTCTTGCTTATGAAGTTTGTCGTCAGTTACAATTAAAAGGACAAAAAGTGAATTCGATTGTTATGTTGGAATCAATCTATGTGGATGAAATAATGCGAACAGAATGGAGCAATATTTCAACGGTCAATCTTAAGAAGGATCAAATGTTCCGAGCAAGCAATTTATTACTGGCATTCTCAACTGATACA
The DNA here is from genome assembly GCF_000340885.1 of Clostridium saccharoperbutylacetonicum N1-4(HMT). Classification (NCBI taxonomy): domain Bacteria; kingdom Bacillati; phylum Bacillota; class Clostridia; order Eubacteriales; family Clostridiaceae; genus Clostridium; species Clostridium saccharoperbutylacetonicum. The sequence continues at coordinate 431,599 of NC_020291.1, forward strand.
GAACTGAATTTAGTAACAGAAAGTGAAATGAAAACGGACGTCTCAGATGATGAGTTCCTAGAACAATTAGTTCAGATATCCCAAGCACGAGGGATTCACAAATCATCGGAACAGTTAAAGAAATTAATAATTGGCTTTCAGAAAATCCTTAATGTGCTTGATACAGGTACTACCTTTTATGAGGCGAAAAATCTGACAAATCAAGATGATGTGCAGTGCTACTATTTCTGCAACCCAGAAGGAACATTATTTGGTCAGAGCGAAGAGTATTTTAGATTAGTGGATAAGGGACGTTCTTATGATTTCGCTTATTTTGCAAAGATGTGGAAGGATAAGATGCCTAAATTAGAAACGATAGAGATTCATTCCTCTAATCACATGACTATATTAACGGAGACAGAACCAAAACAAATTATTGTAGACTTATGTAAGAAATTATATGCGAAATAAAGATACAGAAATATAAGGAAAAGGAGAGAAGAGTATTGTAACTTATGATACTCATAGAAAAAAAGATGAAAACATATGTATTTCCAGGGCAGGGCTCACAAAAAGTAGGTATGGGAGAAGAGTTATTTAAAGAATTCCCGGAGTTAGTAAAAAAAGCAGATAATATCTTAGGTTATTCCATTGAAAAATTGTGTTTAGAGGCCCCAGATAATCAACTTTCCCTCACACAGTTTACGCAACCAGCACTATATGTTATAAATGCATTATCCTATTATAGTAAAATAAAAAGGGAAGGGGTAAAACCGGATTTTTTAGCAGGTCATAGTCTTGGTGAGTATAGCGCAATTCTTGCAAGTGGAGGATTCGATTTTGAAACTGGATTAAAACTGGTGAAAAAACGTGGTGAATTAATGAGTTTAGCAAATGGCGGCTCTATGGCAGCAATTATTGGTTTGTCAAAAAGTGACATAAGAAATGTTTTAGATAAAAGTAATTTAGATACGATTGATATTGCAAATTTGAATTCACAAATACAAAATGTTATCTCTGGAACATTAAAGGATATCGAATTAGCTAAGAATGTTTTTGAGCAGGAAGGTGCAAGATTCGTGAAACTTAATGTGAGTGCTTCATTTCACTCAAGATATATGAAAAGTGCCAGCATTGAGTTTGAGAAGTATATGCAAAGCTGTCAGTTTTCAAATTTAGAAATACCAGTAATATCTAATGTAACTGCGGTACCATATAGGACTACAGATCTGATTCCAAACTTAACAAAACAGCTATATTCATCTGTCCGTTGGCTAGAAACTGTAGAGTATTTGTTAGAACAAGATAAAGATATGATTATTGAGGAAGTTGGACCCGGAAAGGTGCTCACCAATCTAGGAATAAATATTAGAAAGAATTATACCTCAAGATCAGAAACGGATACTGTCTATAATGATGTGAATACGTACATCAAAGACTGGAATAGTAAATATCCAATCGCAACCAAGGTTACCTGCAAGGGTTATGAAATTGAGCTGGTTACTAGAACAGAAGCAGTATTGCTTTTTGGACATCGTGCAGGAGTCTATATGGATGGATATTATGGTTATTTTGATTTGACTGAGATCAAACCAGTAGAGTAACGCGAATAAATTAAATAGCAGTTCTTTTTATTCAGTGAAGAAATTAATATAAGAGTAGTATCAAAATAAATACTAAGCTCATTTTTGTATGAGCTTGGTATTTTGGCTTTATGTCAAGTGTTTGGGTGCAAGGTGCGTCACGCTTACATACACACTGTTACTATAAAATATTATTTAGTACATAACTAAATGTGATTATTTGAATGTCTATATAGCTTAAATATTTATAATCATAAAAGTTTTGGTACCTATTTTTAAATTTTCATATGTATTAAAATATCCAGTAAGGCAGTTGTCTTTAATGGGATTAATTTTATTTTTTATCTTTAATTTTTATGTTTTCAAAAATCTTATTGGACCAAGGCATAAGATTCTCTAGGCTTTCGCTATTTGATAATCTAAGCACCGTTTTACAACTAGTTTATTAGTCTTAGCAGTGGAAAAGTATTTAGTATATTTATTTGAAGTGTTAGCAAGTTCAGAAATTAAAGAAAGTAACATACTAGAAAGATGTATGCCATGGTCTGAAAACATTCCATTTGAATTGCATTTTAAGACTGCCAAATAATTATATCAATATAAAATATAAACTTTTCTATTGGATTTATTTGTGTGCCCAGTATGGGCACAAGCTAATCGGTGAAAGTCTGTAATTGATAAGACAAAGGTGTCCATAGTGAGGTGAAATCAGAAGGAAGTCGGCAGCAAAGAATTGGTTTGAGGTATACGAATCACATTTGAGATTCAATTCTATGGGTAAACTTGCAAAACAAAGTAAAGCCCAATAACTATCAGAAACAGAAAGAGTAAATGTGGCAGATGGATGAGGTGAAAGTACGTGCTCTTACCTGGGGAGGTCTGATAGATATGTACTGAAAGAATTAAGTTTCCAAGTGCAAATTGTACAGTTATGTATAACTGATTTATCAGAAGTTATAGTAACGCTGCTAAACTCGATAGAGGATGAAGGACTGAACATTAGGAGGTTTACAACTTTGGACAAGTCAAAGAAAGAAGATACCTCAAAAGTGTAATTCTAATTAATGTAATTTCGGTAACAAGTGAATAAAGAGTCAATTAAGTCAATTATTAGCAAATATAAGGCTAGACGGATCTTGAAATGCGAGGTCACAAATTTTGCAGATATGCATATGATGATAATGTATACATCAAAAGAAAAAGAGCAGGGTTTAGAGTAATGAAATCTATGACCAATATAATTGAAAATAATCTAAAACTTAAAGTAAATAAGAATAAAAGTGCAGTAAACTGCATATCTAAACGAAAATTTTAATGGAATTAATATATGAACTATAACAGATAAAATATTAATTTAAGTTTAATTAAAAAATGGTATAATTATATTACATTACATGCAACATTGTATCCTAATACAAATAATTAAAGTATTATGTAATAAATGTTTGAAGGAGAATGACTAATGGTTTAATTAGTCACTAATTGTATATATGAGAATAGTAAAGCATAAGGTAGATTTTAATTTGAGCAAAGAAAAATTTAATTATTGCCTAAATTATATAAGTGAGGAAGAAAAAGATAAGATATTAAAAGTATGAGGATTCTTTAAGATCACTATATGGTAAATTAATTCTTAATAATATGTTAGGTTTAAATAGAATAGAGTTTAAATTCTTAAAAGAACTACACATAAAAAGTGCATAAATTCCTACATTTCCATGTTGGAACTTTTATGCACTTTCATATTAACATTTACAATATGTTTAATACATGGTTGTTATGCATCGATTCTCTGACGTTTATGAAAAAATTGTGTTAAAAAAAGCTTAGATTAATTATCTTTCGTAAAAGTAATAATTTGTATTAATCTCTATTTTTTAAAGCTTCTGTCATAGGAATTGAATATAAATGTCTTTTTAAAAAGTATAAGCTAATATAGTATGAAGTAAAAATAATTATAAACATAAATAAATAATCATAACCAGTTAAAGATATAGGCATATAAGTTTGCAAATCGGATGTTAAATTGGGCCATAGTGCTTTTGTTATGTTAGCGCATAATGGAATCGCAACAAGAGCAGAAACTAAAACGACATAGAATGAACTTCCTAGATAAAGTTTATTTAATTCTTTTTGAGTATATCCTAAAACTTTTAATAATGAAATACTATAAGTGTTTTTATCAATAATTAATTTTAGTAATAAGTACATGGTAATAACAAACATTATACTTGCAAAAATAATTACAAGTAAGATAGCATCCGACATTGAAGCAGTCATATTTTCACAACTTTTAATGAGGCTTTCTTTTGTTACCAAAGAAGCAATATACTTATCATTAATATTTAATTTTTTACTTGAAAGATAAGAATTAAAGTAACTTTTAGATTTATCAAGTAGTAAATTCATTTGCTCTCTATTCATAAATACATATAGACCAGTTGAGTAATCTACGATACCTGCAACTTTTAGGTTATAAATCTTATTATTAGAAGTATCTTTCAAAAACATAGTATCACCTATATTTAATCCTAGTTTATTGTGGATATTATTAGATATATATATACCTGGATCAGAATTTTTAATATTAAAGTTATAAAATTTAGAGTTTTCTTTAATTCCTTGGAATGTTAAATCTATATTTTGGCCAAGATCCTCATAGAAGATTGATAAACTTGTTACAGTAGTTTTTTCAACGTCATTATTTTCTGTAATTTCAATAGGTAAATTTAGAATATAATTATATTGAAATTTGTTTTCAGTAGTTATATTTTGGATATATGTTTTTACAGCACTATTAGTACCTAATCCAAAAATAAGTAAAAATGTTGAAATAATTATTCCAAATAATAAAATTAGATTACTTTTGTATTCACGTAAAAATTGACGAAGTCTAAATTTTGTAATAAAGCTGAAATGACGGATAGTTATTGTATTCATTTTGGCTTGTTTTTTTTCATTACGTAATAGTTGTAGTGGAGAACTATTTAAACGTTTGGATAAAATATAAGTGTTAACTATTACTACAATCAGTATAGGGACTAATATTCCTAGAATTAATAATGATGGTGTATAAATTGTTGGAATATATGGAAGACTATAATATTCAGTTGAAGTTACTATAAGAGGTCTGGCAAGAAGGAAACCTAAAAATGTTCCAACAACAGAACCGATGCTGACAAGAATCAATGGAAGAATTAAAAAATGATAGAGTAGTTCATTTTTTAAGTATCCAAGAGAATATAAAGTTCCAATTATAGCACTTTCTTGATCTATTGTATTAATAATTGATACAGATATAATAAAAGAAATCATGATTATCAAAACAACTCCAAGAATAATGCCAACCTTTTTATTTGTAAGATTATCATCAATATAACCAGATATTCTGTGGTTATCCTTAGAATTTAAAAATGAAATTAATGAAGCATTTTTTCTAAGGATATTTTTAAATTTCTCAGAAGAAAATCCATTTAACTTGAAAGAATAATTATAAGTTATATTATTATTAAATTTATTAAAATTATTAGAAGATATAAAACCTATACCAAAATTTTCAGGTGATGCATTTGAGTCAGTAATTTTCTTTATTACAAGAGAATAATCAGGAGCAACACCATATCCAATAACTGTGTATGGGGAATTGTTCAATTCTAATGTATGATTAATAGAATATTTATTTACTGAAGCAAAATGTTCATCTAAAATTATATCCATATTAGTATCAATATCAGAAGAAAAATTCTTACCATTAACTATGGAAAGTTTATTTAAATTTTTACGTTCTTTAAATAATCGAAGTGTTTTATCATTATTAATTGAGTAGTCAATATAAAAATTTTCATCTACTGTGACACCTACATCATGAATCTTTTGTAAAGTAAAATTATCTAATTTAAATTTAACCTGAAATTCGCCATCCTGAAGATTATTTTCTTTAGCTATTTTTTCTCCTATTTGAATAACGCAGTCTGCTGAATTAGAAAAAGCAACAAGAGCCATTGAACTTAATATTATCAATAGAATTAAACCAATATATTTAATTTTATTTTCTTTGAATTCACGGATAATTCTTTTATTTAAAATCATCTATATTCACCTTATTTCATGGGATTACCATTCTATTTGAGAAGCAGGAAGTATATTCGAATTTTCAAATACAGACTCAATACTGCCATCTTTAACTTTAATTACTTTATGGGACATATATTTTATTGCATCATTATGTGTAACTATAATAATAGTAGTACCATATATTTTATTTACGTCCTCTAGTAATTGAAGAATTTCTTTGGATGTTTTATAATCTAATGCACCAGTGGGTTCATCACATAATAAAAGTTTTGGATTCTTTATAAGAGCTCTGGCGATAGCTGTCCTTTGCTGTTGCCCACCAGATAAATGCTTTGGAAGTTTGTTTCTATGATCCCATAATCCTAAAGTTTTAAATAGATTTTCTTTATTTAGTGGATTTTTTGTTAAATATTCACATACTTCTACATTTTCCATAACAGTTAAGTTAGGGACGAGATTATAAAATTGAAATATGAATCCAAGATGGCTTCGTCTAAAACTTGATAATTCCTTTGGAGATGCATTTGAAAGATTAATATTATCAATTATTATAATTCCAGAATCGATAGTTTCTAATCCTCCGATTATATTCAGTAAAGTCGATTTACCAGATCCCGAAGGGCCTAATATCGTACAAATTTTACCTTTCTCTAAATCAAAGCTAGCTCCCTTAAGAACTTGTACTAAGCTATCTCCTTCACCATATGACTTTTTTACATCAGTAACATTTAAAAACATAATAAATACTCCTTATTATTTGATTTTTATTTTACTACCAGATTTATAGTCAAGTGGCTTAGTTAAAATTATAAGATTGTCTGTAATTTCTTCTCCGCTGATTTCTGCATAAAGATCATTTTGACTACCTACAGTTACTGGAATTTGTCTAATTGTATAATCATTAGAATTAGTATTTTTTTCAGCTATATAAAGGCAATTATTATCATCAGAATTTTTAAAAATACTTTCACAAGGAACAGTATAAACATCTGGAGCTTCATCTAAAATAATATTTATATTTGCATTCATTCCTAATTTAAATGCATCTACTGGATTATCTGTATCTATAGTTACTTTATATTTAGATTCTTTATTATTAGAATCATCATCTAACTTGAGTTGATTATCGTCTTTCTCAGAGACTTGATTGATTTTAGACACTTTACCATAAAACAATTGATTTCCTGTAGAGTCGGTTCTAATTTTAGCAACTTGTCCAATTTGAATTTTTGAAATGTCTGCTTCATTTACAGAAGCAACTACCTTTAAAACATCAGTGTTTTCTATTTTAAATAAATTACTTAGACTTGTATTGCCAGCAACTGCATTTACCTGCGTTATAACACCAGTAATTGGAGCTAGTATATTACATTCATTAAGTTGTTTCTTCTTTTCATCAAGGTCTATTTGGTCAGACTTATCATTGCATTTACTAAGAGCACTGTTATAATCAGTTTCAGCGTTTTTTAAGTTGTAACTAGCTTCTTGTCTAAGATTATCTAATTTAGTAAGTGCAGCATTATAAGTAATTTGAGCATGTTCAAAATCAGTTTTATATGCTCTTAAATCCTGATCAGATATCCCATTTTGATCATGTAAGGTATTGTAAGCTTCAAATGATTTTTTTTTGTCTTCTAAGTTAAGTTTAGCAGTTTCAATATCAGCTTTAGCTTGTACAATATCAGAATTATTATCCTCAACACTTAACTTTGAAGCATGATCATATGCGTCTTTAGCTTTAGATAATGTAGATTTGTTTATTTCATTATTTGTATTAATTTTTTCTTCTAGTTTATTTATAGAATTCATTAAGTCAGTAGAATCTATAGTTGCAAGTATATCTCCTTGCATAACATAATCGCCTCGTTTTACATTTACATTTTTAATAGTGCTATTAACTGTTGAATACACATCAATAGATTTTTCACTTTCAATAGAACCTTTAACATCTAGGCTGTTTATATTATTGCTTTTTTGCAACAGTAGATAAGAATCAGTCGGGATAGTTTGAGGCATAGATGAAATGAAATATATTATTGTAGCTACAACTACAATGGTAAACAAAATCAATATTAAAAAATATTTTTTTTTAATGATTTCTATTGGTTTAAACACAGAAAGACCTCCTATTTTTCGTAAAAATATAATAATTTTACAATATTGCTTAACAATTACATGATAGTTTAACTTTTAAATGATGTCAATAATCAATATTAATTAATTAATTGAAAATCAAATTATAAATAAATGTTATAGTTGTTAAAATTTATATGACAATAAAGGAGTAACTATTCAGCTGCTTCAAATATAATATATTACATTGTTAGTATGACAAATATATTTTGATTTGAAATTAATTATAAAGTTGCATGAATATATATTTAATTACTAAAAAATACAATATTTACTTAGATTTGAAGTGGTGATATAATGAAATGGTTAACAAAATGGAAAAAAATATAAAAACAAGTATAAAATTCAATGAATTCATATAAAAGTATTTTGATGAAATGAGGTGTATAAGTGGAAATACGTATAAAATTTGTAATATTTATAAAGAACTTTTGGTAAATGAATATTTAGATTGGAGTGATAAGTATGATATGTAAAGATAGAATTATAATATTTAATGGTTTAAGTCAAAATAGATATGAATTAACAAAATATCTTAATTTAAAGAAGAACAAAAAAATTATTTTAGTTGAATGTAAATCCGAAAAATATGACGAAGAATTTTCAATTAATGTATATAGTAGTGAAAGTAAAGAGGAAAATTTACAAATTGAAAATGCAATTATGGAAAAATGTCAGATAAAACTTAGGAAAGACTATGATGGTTTATATCATATGATGGATAGAGTATGTTTAAGTTGTGCATCAGTTATTTTTAAAAATAAAGCTTTTTCATCAACTAAAGAAAAATACAATATTAACGAATTAATGATGAAGCTAAATATAAAAGAGCAATTCACACCATTTTTTATGAAGTTTTTAAATATTCTACAAGAAAATGGATATTTAAATTATGATAATGACGAAATAACAGTTTTAAAATCCATAGAAGATATACCAGAAGCAAAAATAATTCTAGATAATTTTACAGAGGAACAAAAGAAATTTGCTCCATATGTGGAATTATTAATTTACTGTGCCTCAAAGTATGAAAGAGTTTTTTCGGGTGAAATTCCAGCTAATGAGGTTATATATCCAACTGGTGAATTTAATATGCTTGATGATGTTGATAGCAAGATGCCGCTTTCAACTAAAAGATATATATATGGTGATGTGTTGGCGGATATAATAAATAATTTCGTCAGTAAAAAGAAGAAGAAAGTAAGAATACTTGAAATTGGAGCTGGTACTGCTGAACTTACAACAAAAATTCTTTCTCGTATTAAGGACGTTGATAATATAGAATACTGCTTTACTGATATTGGACAATCATTTGTAGCAAAGGCAAAAATTAATGCAGAAGTAAATGGATATAAATTCATGAATTTTAAAAAACTCGATATATCAGCAGATATAGAACAACAAGGATTCAATGAGAATAGTTTTGATATTATCATCAGCTATGATGTTTTACAGGCCACTAACTCTATTGAGAAGTCATTAAAAAATATTAAAAAAATGTTAGTTCCAGGAGGAATATGTGCACAAGTTCAAAGTTATGATGATCATGATATTGATAATTTGATATATGGTTTGTCTCCTGGATGGTGGAATTTTACAATAGATCCTATAAGAGGAAAGAGGATAACTATGCATCCTCAAGAATGGCAAAAAATACTTGAAAATGTTGGATTCAACAATGTACAAGTTTTACCAGAGGAAATTGAACTATCAGATGCAGGTGTTTTCTTGTCATTCAAGCCATATGAAAAAAATATAGATAATAATAAAATTCTATATAATCAATTAAAAAATAACTTATTAAAAAAATTACAGTCTGTAAATGAAGAATGTTCCATAGAATTTATTAATTCATTTGATAAAGAAGATATTGATGCTTATATGTCTAAGTTAAGCTTATCTGAAAATGATGAGGTACTATACAAAGATAATCCCCAAAATATAAGAGAAAACGAATATATTGATGTGACTAATGACTTGGAATCAAAGCTTTTTGAAATTTTAAAGACAATATTTGGAGTTGAAGATATAGCTATAAACGATGAATTACAAAAACTAGGATTGGATTCATTATCAGGATTGCTTTTGATATCTAAATTAAGACAAGAGTTTAAGGTGGAATTAAATATGAAAGACTTTTATAGTTTTGAGACTGTTTTTGATATTGCTGAATATATAAAATCTGTAGATATTAAGGATATAGATTTGCAAGACGTAGAAATTGAAAGTAAAGAAGAGAATAAAATTGGAAGTAATGATATTAGCGAATTAATGGATCTTCTATAGTATTTAAGCTGTAATAATTACAGAGATTAAAAAAGAGTAGTAATACTAAAATATACGGATATAAGAATGTAATTATAAGAATGAATATAATTTAGTCTAATTATTATAAGAGATTATTTATTAGAAAATGTAAGGAGTATGGTTAAGAATGAAGAAAGAAATTTATGAAGTTGGAGAGATACCACCATTAGGATATGTACCATCAAAGATGTATGCATGGACATTAAGAAGTGATAGGCTAGGGGAACCTATCAATGCATACAAGAGGGAGATTGTAGATGTTCCTAATCCAAAATCAAATGAGTTAATTATTTTTAATATGGCTTCTGGTATTAATTATAATGGTGTATGGGCTGCCATAGGGAAACCAAAGGATATAATAAATACTCATCATCAGTTTGAAGACCCACAAGACTTCTTGATTTGTGGTAGTGAATCAAGTGGAATTGTTTATGCGGTTGGAGATGAAGTTAAGGACTTTAATGTTGGAGATGAAGTAATCTGCATAGGAGTTCAATATGATAAAAATTGTAAAGTTTACAAAAAAGCTAATGATCCTCGTACAAGTCCATCATTTAGAATATGGGGGTATGAAGGAAATTGGGGAGCTTTTGCACAATTTTCTAAAGTATTAGATGTGCAATGTACCAAGAAACCAAAAGCATTGAGCTGGGAAAAAGCAGCTTCGATTACGTCTACAGGTGCAACAGCATACAATATGCTCAATCATTGGAAGGGCAACGAAATTCAAAAGGAGGATGTAGTACTTGTTTGGGGAGGAGCCGGTGGACTCGGAAGCATGGCAATACAAATTGTGAAAGCATTAGGAGGAATTCCAATAGCGGTTGTTTCGACTGAGGAAAGAGGTAAATATTGCATCGGTCTAGGTGCAAAAGGATATATTAATAGAACAAAATATGAACATTGGGGAATTCTTGGAGAAGAATTAGGTGAAAATCAAGTTTTATATAAAAAATGGTTAAAGAGTGTATTAAAATTTAGGCGAGAAATATGGAATATTGTAGGTGAAAGAAAAAATCCACAAATAGTAATAGAGCACCCAGGAGCGGATACTTTACCTACATCAATATTTGTATGTGATAACAAAGGGATGGTTGTACTTTGTGGTGCAACAACAGGATATATAGGTTCGCTTGATTTAAGATATCTTTGGCTTAATCTTAAAAGACTGCAAGGTTCTCATGCAGCTACAATTGAGGATGTTGAAAGTTTACTAGATTTAATTATGGATGGATGTGTGAATATACCTAAAATCAATACGTATCAGTTTGAAGATATTCCTAAAATACATCAGGATATATATACTAATTCAGCAGCTGATGGAAATATGGTAGTTGTTATTGGAGCAAAAAACTTCAAGTAGAATTTAGAAATCTGACAAGCTTATATGATGATTTTTTATATGAAGAAGGGAAAGAAAATTAATATGGAAAATAATTGGATAAAAGTCAGCTCTAAGAGAGTGGATTCAAAATATAAGTTGATATGTATTCCTTATGCAGGTTCAGGTTCAAATATATTTTATAAATGGCAGAAAGTTATTGGAAAAGATGTAGAAATCTTGCCTGTACAATTACCAGGAAGAGAAAAAAGAATTACTGAAGAGTGCATGACAGATTGTGAAAAGGTAGTCGAAGGTATAGCAGGACAATTAATTAATTTAATTGATGGCCATGAATTTGCAATATTTGGACATAGTATGGGAGGCATAATAGCATATGAGTTATGTAGACAGCTTCAGAAGAAATACAATATTTCTCCTAAAATATGTTTTATATCTGCATCTCATATTGATGCAGACAATGAAAAAATATATTTAAGTAAATTAGATAATGAAGCGTTTGTCCAAAAGTTAAGACAGTATGGAGGCATTAACGATGAAATTTTAAAATATCCTGAATTTTTTGATGTTTTCGTAAAAATATTGAAGAATGATTTTAGATTAATAGAGAATTATACTATTCCAGAAGATGACAAGGTTATTCATGTACCTATACGAAATTATATTGGAACAGATGATAATTTAATGAAAATGGAAAAGATGAATGACTGGAGAGAATATACTGATTTAGGGTATACATATCGCATATTTAATGGAAATCATTTTTTTATTTCAGATGAGGCAAATATGAAAGAAATATGTAGTGATATTTGCAAATATTTATCAAAATAGGAGGTACAATGCAAATGAAATCAAAACAGTTGGTTGCAATCGAAAATCTAGATAAATATTGGGATGAATATCTATATTCATATGAACATCATGAATATATTGATTTATATCAGGATGGTAATGTTTCAGATAATGATTCACAAAGATGTATCATAGAATTTAATAATAATATTTATAAGAAGATTAAGGAATTTGCAAAAATTAGAAAAATTGAATTTTCTGTATTATTCAATGCTATGTGGGGATTTATGCTTGAACGTTATAACAATAAAAAAGATGTTGTATTTGGAAATCTAATATCAATAAAATCTCCCAATAGAGAATTAAATATTAATGTTATTATACCAGTTCGTGTAGATTGTACAGAAAATATAAGGATATTAGATTGTATAGATAAAATTCAGAAGTCAGCAGACTCACATATAAATAACTTACCTTCATTAGCTAATGATAATAATTTATATATATTGAAGAGAAAATTTATTGATCATATCATTGCTTTTGAATCTGATATAAATGAAACAAATAATAATATTTCGTTAGAATATAACTTATTTTTAACAGTAATATGTGGTGAATCACTAAATTTAGATTTTAGATATATCAAAACAAAATATAGCGAGAAATCAATAAAAAATATGGTTTGCCATCTAGAAAGAATAGCTGAGCAGATAATAAAAAATCCGGAAGCAAGTACTAATACAATTGAATTACTTACTCAAGAAGAAAAACATAAGATTTTATCAGAATATAATTCACAATATAATGCATCATTCAAAAGTATTGTAACGTTATTTAAAGAAAATGTAAAAAAGTATCCAGATAACATTGCAGTAACGATTGGAGAAAGATCGATTACTTATATGGAGTTGGATAGTTATTCTGATGAATTTGCAGCATTTCTTATTAAAAAGGGAGTAACTAAGGAAAGTATAGTAGCAATTTTTGCAGAACGTAAGATTGAGACTATAGTAGGAATTGTGGGAATTCTAAAATCTGGAGGTGCATATCTTCCAATTGATATCGATTATCCTCAAGAAAGAATTGAATATATTATAGAAAATGCAAAAGTTAAATGTATTGTTGGTGGAACTACATTAAGCAAAGTTCCAAATAACATAGTGAAAGTAGATTTATTTAGTAAAGATTCATATGTTGAAAATGATTATTCAATTGAATATAAAGCATCACCCAACTCACTAGCATATGTAATGTATACTTCTGGGACTACTGGAACCCCTAAGGGTGTCATGGTAGAACATAAAAGTGTTATCAGACTGGTTAAGGATACAAATTATGTTGAATTTAAAGAAGATGATGTAGTTCTTCAAACTGGATCTATTGTGTTTGATGCATCAACTTTTGAAATATGGGGAGCTTTACTTAATGGAAGTACACTTTGTTTAGTTAATAAAATGGATATGTTGGATACATCAAAGTTGAAATCTGTTATTGAGTATAAAAAAATTACTATAATGTTTTTAACACCATCTTTGTTTAAACTATTAGTGGAGGATGATATTTCATTATTTAAAAATGTGCGTGAACTTGTTGTAGGTGGAGATAAAATGCCATGCAAGCAAGCAACTCAAATTATTAATAAATACAAAGCACTAAAACTTGTAAATGGATATGGTCCTACAGAAAATACTACCTTCTCAACATGTTTTTTAGTAGACAAACCATATGAAAATAGCATTCCAATTGGTAAACCAATTACAAATTCAACTGCATATATAATTGATTGTTTTGGTAACTTACAATTTATGGGGCTTTCTGGGGAATTATATGTAGGTGGTGTTGGAGTTGCTAGAGGATATATAAATAATACGGAGCTTACTAATGAAAAGTTTGTAGTATTGCCATTTATATCAAAAGATTATCTTTATAAAACAGGAGATATTGTAAAAATGATGCAGGATGGCAATATTATGTTTTTAGGTAGAAGGGATAATCAAGTTAAAATTAGAGGATTTAGAATAGAATTAAATGAGATAGAAAATAGGCTTTTATCATATGAACAGATAAATGACGCAGTAGTTAAAATTTGCAGCAATAATAACTCAGATGAATATATTTGTGCTTATGTTACCGGTAATAATATAGATTGTAATAAAGTCAAAGAATATCTTAGAAAGTTCTTACCAGAATATATGATTCCTAATTATATAATAACATTAAGCAACCTTCCACTTACAATAAATGGAAAAGTGGACAAGGATGCGTTAGAACTACCAGTGAATTTTTGTGAAAATGCAACTAATGAACCTATAAATGATTTAGAAAGATCAATGTGTGATATATGGAAAAAAATATTACAACATAATGCAATAAATGTTGATGATGATTTTTTTGAAATGGGAGGAGATTCTTTAAAAGTAATGGCGTTTATATCAGAAGCCCAAAAAAGAGGTCTTAAATTATCTTTTACGGATATTTATAAATACACTTCTATACGAGAATTAGTATCAAATAAAAAAGTGCAAATTATTGGAATACCAAAGGTAAAGGACAAAGATAATCTTAGATTATCTTTTGCACAGGAAGGAATCTGGTTTAATAGTAAAATTGAGCCTATATATAATGTTGTTCTTAGTGTATCAATAAATAAGAAGCCACTTGATATTGCTATATTAAAGAAAGCCATAGAGATTGTAATAAAAAACAATCAAGAATTAAGAACAATTATTATTGAAAAAGATTATGTTCCTTATCAAAAAGTATATGATGAGGTTATTTCAGATATTACCTATGAAAAACATTTAGATAAAACTGAGCAGGAATTGAGAAAGTTCTTTGAACATCAAGAAACATATAGAGAATATAAATTAGATGAAGCACCTTTATTTCATTTTAGAATAGGTGAAAGTGGTGATGGTTCTATAATACTCACAATCGGAACACATCATGTTTTAGCAGATGCATATGCAATTAATATAATTTTGGAAGAGATAGATAAAAGATATAGTGAGCTGCTAAATGGAAATGAGATTATAGCAGATGAAAATAAGACTACATGTGCAGATTATGCAATGTGGCAGAGAGAAGAATTTGAGAAAAAGGGATACTATAGTGACGTTGAATATTGGGAGAAAAAACTTCAGGGTAATATGAATATAATTGAATTCCCTAAAAAAGAAAATAGTAAATATGGAGATTATGAGGGGAATGGTATGAGGATTTCTATTCCTTCAAAAAATATAAAAGCATTTTCTGAGTTGTGTAAAACTATTAATATTTCCATGTATGCTGGATATGCTGCATTATTCTATATATTTTTAAATTATATATATGATATTGATGATATTGCAATAGGTACTGCAACTGTAGGAAGGGATAGAAGTGAAATACAAGACTCTCTAGGAAATTTTGCTTTTGCTTCACTAATAAGAACAGAAGTTTCTAAAAATGATAGTTTTATTGAATTAGCAAAAAAAACTAAGAAAACAATAAACGAATTATATGAACATCAAGCACTACCTTTTGAGATGATTTTAAAAGAGACAACAGTTGATCGAAAATATCACAAATTACCATATAGAATTTTGATCGAGTATATAAAAAATGAGAGATTATCGACCAATCTAGGTTTTACTGTTGCCGACTATTCAAATGAAATTACACCAGCTGATTTTACTTTCTTTATTCAATCTGAACCAGATGAAGAATATTTAACTTTCTATTATAAGAGAAATCTTTTTGATGACGAAGAGATAGAAGATTTTGTATATCTTATGAAAGATATTTTTGAAGAGGTTGTAAATAAACCTACAGCAGCTTTAAAAGAGTATGATTTATAAGATTCAGAGAAAATTAGCTTTTAGAAAAATAGCATTTATATAATTAATTTTAAATGGGCGAAAGGAGTGTTTAGTGATGAAAGAGATTTTAGCTATTAAATTTAAAGGTGAAGTATTTACAAGAAGTCAATTTGCTAGACAGGTAGGAAAATTTCAAAGTTTAATAGGAAATAATATAAAGGATAAGATTGTTGCAGTAAAAATTGAAAATCCTATTCATTTTATTGAAGCATGTAGTGCAATAGCTGGTTTAAAAGGAACAATTTTCCCAATTGATAATTTAAAGATGTTGGATTCTGATACAGATCTTTTGTTATCTGATGATGAAAATGACAAAAAGCATTTTAATAATGTTATTATTGCAGATTTAGATTCAGTCTCAGACTTTAAAGTACCTGAAGATATTGAATATATTGGAAATGTTAAATTGTCGGATTTTTCGACTTCTTCACTTATACGTAAAGAGATGTTAAATAATTGGGTTGAATTCAACAAAAACATAATGAAAACAGATTGTAGTGAAACAATTTTCATGTATAGAAATAAAAAGGATTTATTTAAATATATTTGGACATTGCCATTATGTATGGATGGTAACCTAACAATTGCTGGTATTAATGAAGAGATAGATTTTAAGGAATATACAAATATTATAATGCCGATCGAAGGCATTGATATAATCAAAAAAAGTAATAATTGTACTAATAAAAGCTTAATTACTTATGGCGATGAAACAGTTGAATTCAAAAAAATAAAAGATATAATTACCGATTATGAGATAAAATGGAACAATTATTACGGGTTTCCAAATGTAACTTGGCTATCCGCAGCTAAGGAATTTATAATTAATGGAAAGAGCGGATTATATAATGAAATAAAACCTATAAAAAATATAAAGTTAGGTATTGTAAATGAATCGGGTCAGATTCAGCCAGAAAATGCAATTGGGTTTATAGCAGAAAAAATAAGTGGTGAAACTAGATTAACACAATATATGGGATGTAAATTGTCAAATGGATCAATCGTAGCAATTAGCTATAAGGATGGAATAATATATAAAAATGGTACTTACTTGAATTTAAAAGAGGTAGAAGAACAACTATGTAAATTAGATTGTATAAAGGATTTTTACGTAGAAGGTACAAATGTTTATTATTCCACAGATATAGCATTATCAGGATTTAAATTAGATAGTTTACTTAAAGAAGTGCTTCCAGAAGAATATTTCCCATTAAATTATATAGAAGTACCATTTATTGCAAGAGATTTACAAGGAAAAGTTAATGTTTCAAAATTAGAGAAGATGAATGATATCTCATACAATAAGCTTAATGAGATTAGTTCTGAAATATACGATTTAGGGATAGATAGCGCAATAACAGTTGATTTTAATAATGATGAAAAATTTATTGATATGCAGCCATTAAATAATATGGCTGAAATAAGCCCGAGTAAAGAAATTTCTGAAGGAAAAATTTCGTATATAAAAAATGGAGACTTAGATTATAGTAAACAAAAATTTGTTAGTATTACTGAATTAATCCAAGAAAGAGCAAAAGGAAATCAAAAAATTATTTATATTGAACATGAAGGAAGGGTTCAGCAGACATATAACCAGCTTTATTTAGAGGCAGGGCGAGTAGCAAATGGACTTAAAGAAAATGGTGTGAAGGCAAATGATAAAGTAATTTTACAGCTTCCTAATAATAAAGATTATCTAGAAACTTTTTGGGCGTGTATACTTATTGGTGCTATTCCAGCACCATTAGCGGTGTTAGACGACTATGGGACAAAGAATTTAAACACTGACAAAATTTTAAATATATGCAAGCTATTAGAAAATCCCTTTATTATTACTTCGTCTGAATTAGTGGAGCCTATAAACAATATTAAGGAAAGTTTAGTTGATAATAAGATAAAGGTATTAAATTTTTCAACTATTAAATGTGGAGGAAATTTTGAAAATCCTCATGTATGGGATATAGAGAAACCTTGCCTTATCATGTTTACATCAGGAAGCACTGGAATACCAAAGGGAGTTATGCTAAACCAAAGAAATATTTTTGCAAGGACTTTATGTGAAATAGAAATGTATAACTTTGATGAAAATGAAATTGATTTAAATTGGATGACATTAACTCACGCGGCAGGGCTAATTTGGACACATATAAGAGATATGTACTTAAATATGCTGCAGATTCAAGTGAAATCAGAGGTTATATTAAATGAACCACTTATGTGGATTGATTTGCTTAATGAATATAAAGCAACTATTACTTGGGCACCTAATTTTGCTTATTCTCTTATAAGTAATGAACTTTCAGATGAGAAATATTATGATTGGGATTTATCAAAATTAAAGTATATTTTTGCTACTGCTGAGGCGAATGTAAGCAGAAATCTAAGGAACTTCATAATTAAATTAAAGAAATACAAGCTTTCTGAGGATGCAATTAAACCTTCGTTTGGTATGACGGAAACTTCATCGGTAATGATATATTATAATAATTTTTCGTTAAATAATACAAGTGATGAGGATAAATTTGTTCCAATAGGTACTCCAGCTGTAGGGCATGAATTCAGAGTGACTGATGATGAAGGAAATGTTTTGCCAGAAGGTGTTGTGGGGAACATTGAAGGAAAAGGCCAAACTATAACTAGTGGGTACTATGACAATGAAGCAGCAAATAAAGAATCCTTTACTTTAGATGGATATTTTAAAACGGGAGATTTAGGTTATATAAAAGATAACAATATAATTCTTACAGGACGTGCAAAAGAAGTAATAATAATAAATGGTTTAAATTATTATGTTCAAGATATTGAGTCGGTAGTAGAGGATTTAGAAGAAGTAAATCCATCATTTACTGTAGCCACATCAATAAAAAATAAACAGAATGAAGAAGAAGTATTGGTGATTTTTACTCCTAGAAATGAAGAAAGCTTGGACGATATACCATCATTAAAAAAATTAGTTAATAAAATAAAACGTGAAATAAGAGAAAAGTGTATGATTTATCCAACATATGTTATACCTGATATGCGTAGTAAATCAATAAGAACGGAGCTTGGAAAAAAACAAAGAAGTAAATATAAAAAAGCTTTCGAAAATGGTGAGTACGATGATATCATTCAAAAAATGGGTGGAACAAATTTAAAGCAAAAATATGTGATGGAAGAATTTTGGCAAAGAGTTAATATTGCTGCAAGTATTAAAACAAGGATAAAGGATAAAATTACTGTAATTTCGGAAGATAAAGAATATGTTGATAAATTATTTGTTGATAGTAATTTAAAATATGAAACATTAAATGAAAATGAAATTTCAAAAATAAAAAGCAATTACTGCATTGATTTGACTATTATTGAAAATAAATCTACTAATATAATAGAATTTTCTAAAAAAATATTACAACATTTTGCTGAAATATCAAAATTAAAACAAAAAATGAAGATTATTTTACCAACAACAAATGCTTTTGTATTAGAAAATGATAAAATATTTAACATTCAAAATGGAATATTAAGAGGTTTTATAAAAAGCTTTAACTTAGAAAATAGTGAGAAGTCATGTAAGATAGTTGATTTTGATATTTTTGATTTTGACCTATGTATTAATGAGCTTTTATCATCTAATAAAGATACAGAAGTAGTCTATAGAAATAAAAAACGTTATAAATCATTTCTTGAAAGCATACCTGAACTTAAAGATAATGAGGACATTATAAAGGATAAAAGTGTAATACTTTTACTTGGAGGATTAGGTGGAATAGGAAGAAATGTATGTAAATATTTATTAGAAAAATATGATGCAAAACTAATTATATTTGGTTCAAGTAAGCTTGTAGGAGAAAAGAAAGAAGTTTTTGACAATTTAAGAAGTATTTCTAAAAATATTATTTATCAAGATGTTGATATAAATGATAATACTCAAATGAGCACTGTTCTTTCTAGGTGTGAAAAAGAATTTGGTGAAAAAACAACTGTGTTTATTAATCTTGCAGGAAAAATTTCTGCTGATAAAAATAAAAAGTCTCATTGGGAGGACATTAGTAATCACATTATTGAAAATGAAACTATGTTTAGCATGGAGGAAGTTATTAAGTCAAAAGTTAATAGCACATTAGCAATTGAAAAGTTAAGAGAAGAGAGAAAAAATTCAATATTAATTATGTTTAGTTCTATCAATGGATATTTTGGCGGAGTTTCTTTATCTGCATACTCAGCCGCAAATAGTTTTCAGGATAGTTACTGCAGGTACTTAAATAATAATGAAAAAGCTACTTTTTGTATAAATTGGAGTACCTGGGTAGACGTTGGTATAAGTGAATCAATACCAGAAGGTATTCAAAAGGCATCGTCTAAAAGTGGTTTTTATGCAAATACAGTTGAAGAAAATATAGAATGCTTTAGATATATATTAGATCATAATATAAAAAATGGATTCATTGGAGTTGATAGGAACTTCAGGAAATATAGACATTTTATAAAAGATAAATACAGAAGAGATATAACTGTTTTTTATACTGGGGATAAATTAAATGAAATTAAGAGGATAGTTAGAGATAGAGTAAACGACATAGATGCTATACAATATCAAAATATTGAAAGTATACCTAGGAATTCTGACAATAGACAGGATATAGACTTTAATCTTTTAGCACGACTTTCTATAAATTCAGCCAAAAGATATGATGAGGAAAATCTATCAGATAATCATAAGAAAATGATTAAAATATGGAAAGAAACATTAAAAGTACAATCAGTGGGTATTAATGATGATTTTTATGATATTGGTGGAAATTCAATTTTAGTGTCAAAATTACTATTTAAAATAGCTAATACATTTAATG